>JAFAAT010000295.1 GCA_023426425.1 Bacteroidota bacterium
TTACCTCATTAAGAAAATAGAAACCATGCTGATAGATGGCTGACAGAGAGAGGTATTTGTAGGAGAATGAAAGCATGTTCTTTGTGTTGAAGGCGTAGTCATTCAACAGGTTTGAAGTGTACATCCCATTTTCCGTAGTGAAATTGGCATATAGCGTATTGCCGGGATCTGAGAAGTTCACTGTCATTTCTGCGCGTCCGCTCCTCATGTTGCTGATTTGATCCAGGCCGAAGGTGATGCCATAGTTGCTTTCTTCAATACTTTGGCTGAGTGTGAAGCCGAAACCGAACTTGCCTATTCTGCCGGGAGTGAAGCCAGCAGCAGTTTTCATAAGTTTATACTTCGTGAGAAAGGTCTGAGGATTTCCCGGTAAAGCTTCGGGTGCAAAATTATAGTGACTATATGCCAGCCACAGACTTTTATTTTTGATGTTCCAGGTAATCCGTTCATCCAGCGTGAGGCCACCTCTCCGATAACCCGGATATTTTTTACCGCTAATGTAGTTGCTGCTGCTAAGATAAAACTGGCCCAGAGGCTTTGAGTAGTTGATACCGCCGGCATACCCTTGCTCGATGGTGGCTGGGTTATTGATATCACGTGTAAATCCTCCACCAGCCTGAATCGTCAGATTGTATGCATTGGAGTTGATGGTTATTTCATTGAAGCTGATATTGCTCTCAGTAGGTGTGAAAGCGGATACATCGTGTATAAAGTTTGATCTTATCCGGAGCTTTTCGAATTGCTGCTGGTAATCGCCCCAGAGCGTCTTTCCCTTTTGAAGATTCCCGAAGCCCTCCCGTCCAATGAGGTTCATTCCAGACTCCACAGCTCCAGCTTCTATTCGCCATTTCCTTGCAATGTTCTGGTGATAAAGGGCAGCGCCTTTGCCATTGAAGTTGAGTTCGAGGTTCCTTAAAATATTTCCGGCTATGATCCCAGTGCCCTTGTACTCATAGTTCAGCATGGTGTTTCTTACCAGCGGTTTCATCCAAGGCAGTTTCCAATAGGTCGCATCAACTGTATACCTGATAAGACTGTTCTTAAACTGGAGACTGCTCCCGCCGACAACCTGGTAGCTTTCCGTAGGTTCTCCTAAATATCTTGCTGAAAACGTAAGTGTGCCCGGTGTGCCGTCTGAAGGCTGGTATAATGGTGTGTTGTCGAGATAAGATCTTGAGGAAGCAGCTATGTGCACCACGGCAGTGGCAGTGCCTATCAGGTTACCGTCTTCATTGAGGCCGACTACGCTGACATTGGCAAAATTGAGGCGAAGTAAGGCTTTCGTGACCTTTAATTCGTAGTAGATAACTGTGTCTTCAAAAGGTTGCAGGTAACCTGAGAATATTTTCCTTGGCGCGGTGGTAAGATCAGGTATTCTGGCTATCACAGTCGCCTGCTGTCCAGTGTTGCCTGCATTCACAAGTCTCACCGCTACCCGAACGGAATCCATTCCTTCAGACGCAGAGTAGTCTGTTTGCGGCAGGAAGAGATTCATTTTCTTTTGTCTCGTGATGGAAATGAAGCAGGTGTCTGCAGTCAGGAGTTCTCCTGAAGTTGACGCGCAGGACACTGCAAGGAAATAGCTGCTATCAGAGTTGAGGCCACCTGCAACATAGGCTTTCACTGACTGGTACAATTGCTGTCCTGCAGGCACAAGCACTGTTTGCTTAGACTGAGTAATTAACTGCACATTTCCATCGGTGAATACATTTAGTCTCAAGGTTGTGTCTGCATTGCTATTATTCGTGACAGAAAAATTCATTGATACAAGTTCGTTCCCCTTAATTGTCAGGGTGGTCTTGTCCAGTTGTAGATCAATAGGGCCAGCGGATAGGCTTATAGGTGCCATCAGCAAAACATGAATTAACCAGCTGTAGCTAATCTTTAATAAACGCGTCGCTTTATGTCTAAACACCCATCCCATTGCGCGCTAGTAGGGAATACAAGCTAAGACGAGCGTTCCTGTGAATGTACCGATGGGGATGCCTGCGGCAGCATCAAAGCTGCCCGGCTCAATAAAGTAGCGCAGGTTGTATTCTACAGTCTGATGCGGATAAGCAGTATTCGTATTGGTGATTATAGGTGTGGGATTGGAGGTTGCAAGTGTAATAGTATTGCAAGTGACTCCAGTAATGGCAGGGGTACGGCTTACCTCCAGTTTAACAATTGACACTGGCACCGTTTCACTTGTTGTGCCCGATACGAGCTCCGGGCTTGTGGTCTGCGCAAAAACCTGGTAGTTCTGGTAACCTGTAATTTTCAGTCCGTTTGGCTTTGACAGTGAGAGTCCGTTCACATATTTGGGAATATCTGTGAAAGAGAAGTTGGCTACATCTCCACCATTCTGCAATGTCATTGTGTAAAGATTGTTACCATTGAAGTTGATCTGTATAGTGGCGTTAGTACTCCAGGTAGTAACCAGTTGATCGTTCCAATCGTAAAGGGTAAACACAAGATTTACAGTAAAGGATCCATTTGATGGTTGAAGCATATGACTGCCGCCGTCAATGATCATGTTCCATCGATGCACAACATTGCTATGCGGTGGTGCGGTCAGCCTCGCATTTGAATGGTCAATCAACACCCGGTCGGTAGTGCTTAAATACACCGGCGTATAGGATACGCCTATATCGTTCGCGCTTGGTCCACCTGCTACATTGTTGAATTGAAGGGCAACTTTATCGACAGGAATATTGTTGCCGCTATTGGTAAAATAGGCGCTTGATGCCCGCACCTTTAGGCTCCAGCCGGGGCAGTTGGTGCTGTTGTTCACCAGTCCGTATGTGATACTTAGAGCTTCGTTCGTGGTTTTCCCATTCATCAGCTCTGCATAGCTTGAAAAGCTTGCAATAGGGCTCGATATATTGCCCCACATCGACATTCCCTGACATCGGTCGAAGAGGTTCGGGCCTTGATAGTTGATCTGGAAACTAAGAGCCATGCTGTAGGTTGCAATCTGCTGGTTGAGATTGTTGAACAACGTGAACACGAGTGTGGTTGAAAATGTACCGTTTACCGGCTGGTACATGTGGGTGCCGCCTGTCAGTATTGTTGAAAACAAATGCTCAAAATAATAGTATGGCGGAGATTGCAAACCGGCACCTGCATTTGAAACCAATATCTGGTCACTCGTGCTTAGGCTCACCGGCGAGCTGTTATATCCAATGCTCCCTGCAGAGGGGCCGCCAGTAACACCATTGAACTTTAGCGCTACATGCTGCACAGGCACTCCGTTAGCACCATTCGAGAAGTTGGCAGTTGTGGTTCTTACTTTTAATGTCCAGTTGGTACAGTTTGAATTATTTAAGCTGAACGAGAGGTGGACATTGTTTGTGGCTGATGCTCCGGCAAGAAGCTGGGCTTGAGTGGTAAAGTTTGCAAAAGGACCACCTGTGTAGCCACCAAGGTTTACGTTACACTGCGCACGCAAATCCAGGAAGCTAGCCAAACTGTATAGGAAAGTCAGGAAAACAAAGCCAACTCTGGTCATAATTACAGATTTAACCAATCACCGGTATTGATACCGTCACGCCAGAAAATAGCTCAGAACAGGGTGGAGTAAAACTCCTTAGTTCAGCATAAAGTCGAGTTCTGCGACTTTTAGTTCATCCCTGTCACCATAGTTGACTATGGCAGTAGCATTGTATTTACCTTTATCTGCTTTAGCAGGGAGCTTAAGGCGTACCAGGCGTTTATCGCCAGGGAGTTGATGGAATTCCACCTCGTCCAGGAAAAGCTTTTTTCCGTTAGATGTATTAAGCAGCTCAACTTTCACGTTGCCTTTTACCCATGTGTCGCTCAGATTATCAATTTTCAGCTCCAGTTGATCCTGCGCACCCTCGATATGGCTCTTCATGTGACTGAAATTCACGATTTCGATGCTTCTCTGGGGTGCAGTAACATGACTATAATAGATCTTTACACCCATCCTGACAGTGACGATGATCGACGCACCCTCTTCACTTTGACCCGGCTTCCACGGATTCAGTTGCGTGAGGTAAAGCATCGCTGTATGCACAGGGATGTCTTTATTAAGATCTGCCGGAGCAGTCACAATAACATCAAGTTCCTTGCGCTCAAAAGGTTTTAGTATAAAATAGCTTCCCTGCGCAATAGTGATCCATTTCGAACAGGAATGAGGTAATGTACCCGGGTCTGTCGTGATATTATTTCCCAGTGAATCATACTGCCAGTCACTAAACGAGATACCTACCTCCAACTCCTTATCCGCCGGATTCTGAACGATCAATTTCTGAGTTCCCGAACCGCCAGGTTCGAAGGTGTAATACAACTTGTTAGGGGAAGTAGAAACACCTGCCTGAGCATATCCCGGAGCCATATTGGCCAGCTGAATCAGCGAAAATGTGACGATGAAAATCAGGATTTTTTTCATACCTATAAAGGTATAAATAACTTTATCAATTCAAAATAGGTAGCAAATATATAGCTGTGTTTCTGTTTGTATTCATAGGGCGTGAACACGCTATAATACCTGGCCTGTTCGACTATTTCGGATTGATTGAATAGGTTAGCTGAACGGTGTACGTACCCGGGTCCTTGTTCAGATAGGCGCTACCGCCTGATGCAGAATATTCAACTGCCAGTACGGTGCCAAAAGTGCCTGCCCCAGTAGATTCTGCAAGTATCTGTGCGGTGGTAGACAGCGTAATCGGGTTTAAGGACGACGGTGCAGTTCCGGAAACTACAGTAGGCGTCAGCGTGATTGTATTTACAGGAATTCTGTTGCTCGAGTTGAGTTCCAGGGAATCAGATCCGGCACTTACTTTGATTTCGTAATCATCAACACTGGAAAACGTAAGCTGCGGTGATACAGTAGCTGAGTTTCCCGATTGGTAATGAGCCAGCGTTGTCAAAGGTATGCTGACGGTAGTGGCATTAATCTGCAGATCCTGCACAGCGGCAAGGGTCAGAGACAAATCAACGGTTTGACTGTTTGCTTTGTTTCCGTAAAGGCAAAAGAGGGTAAACAGAAAACTCCCCATTAAATACTTCTTCATATCACAAAATATTTTCCGCAAAGTAATACCGAGGAATACTAATTATTTACCTTTAAATTGTTAATCGCTGGTTAATCGCACCTCTGGTTTTGTAAATTATTAATAGTTAGTGTATTAGGGTTCGCTTAAGAATAACATATTTTTTATCTATATGGAAACTCTGCCCTCTGCAAATTCATGTCGCGAGTGATATGTCCGGTAAGAATATCAGATATCGTGTCTCACAGCTTTAGGTATGCTTTTATTACTTCAAAGCTAAATTCCAATGCAAATGAAGTGCCCAAATTGCTCTGAAACCTTACTTATGAGCCAACGCAACAATGTAGAAATTGACTATTGCCCAAACTGTCGTGGAATCTGGCTTGATAAGGGCGAGTTAGACAAACTGCTCGAACAGGCAGATCAGCGCTATATTCAGAGAGGTGAAGATCGCCCGTCAGAATATCGCAGCTATGATCGTGATTACGACCGCCATAAAAAGCCCTACAAAAAGAAAGGTTTTCTAGGCGATTTCTTCGACTTCGACTAATAATCTCCTCCGGCAATTGACAACTCTCTATCTGATTCAAGGCTAGATGTACACACTTTGCATGCAGCACTAGTGCCTTTTTCTCAGATACTACCGGTTGTCATTGCTTCAAATTGCCTGATGGTATCGCCTTCTCAATGGGCCACTGTCCATTTCTTATAAAGCTGAAAAAAGAACATCGGAAGAAACACAAAATTGAGAAGGAATATACCAAGTACGAATTGAATGTTAGCTCCGGGGAAGTGGAAGAACTTAAAGATGCTTCCCGCAGCTATCAATAAAGCTGCAACCACACCTACAAATATCCGCACGTTGTAGGCAGTGGTGTTGTACTTCGCCTGCCTTATTCCATTCATTGCTATGATGAGTATCGTACTGATCAGCGCAACGTTACCGAAGATCAGCAACACATTCGCACCAGGCCAGTGCATAAGTTTGAAGGTAAAACCTGATGTTAAAAGAAATGTAGTCGCAAATGCGCTAAAGAAAAGCAGCTTTTTCATTGTTAGTTGTTTTTGAAAGTGAAACAAAAAGAAACGTTCTTCTTCGATTTCGTGTACACCGTTAGGTGCCAGTAGCTTCAATGCCTGCCCTAACATCGTTTCGAAATCATTGCCATCCTGTTCCTCCAGGTAGCAGCAAATATGGTCAAGCAAGTCAGCGTGAAGCTTCGCGTCTTTCACTCCGCCCTGCGACAGCTTTTCACTAATCTGTTCTATTTGTTCATCGTACAGCAACATGTCCAGTCAAAGGTTCTGCGGTAATCAATCCATATACAGTCCTTAGAAAATCGACCAGCTCGTCTACTGATGCCTTGGCAGCCTTCATTCCCGGAGCGGTGAGCTTGTAATATCGTCTCACACGTTTGCCAATAAAGACTTCTTCAGCCTTGATATACCCATCTGCTTCCAGCTTGTGTAGTGCCGGATATAGGGAGCCCTCCTTGATGAGAATCTTTCCTTCCGACTGCTCCTTCACTTTTTGGGAGATTTCATATCCGTACATTTTTCCATTATCGTGAAGTAAACGCAGGATGATAGGTCCAAGCGTCCCCTTTAAAAGCTCCTTATAGTTGTTTGATTCAGCGGCCATAGCTTCTTAATACATCGTAAAGCTATGCATGTTAATCCACATGTCAAAATATTTTTTTCAAGCGGATAGGGAATCCGTTCATGCGCCTTGTTTTCATAAAGAATTGTCAATCATTCGGGATTTCAATCTCGTCTTCCTACCTTTGCAGCCGCCGAAGCTGATATCGCGCCTATATTCAGTGTAGTTACATCTAACTTCTGCTTCGGGTATATAAAAGTCTCTGGGATACATCCCTTCGGCAAATGCCGGTCTATAGCGTTAATTCCCAACAAAGGGTTGCTACTTGTAAAACTTCTCCTCATCTGAGGATACAAATATTTTTTATGATACAGACACAGGTTTTCAACAAATCACATCTTCCCACAGCGCAGGAACGAAATCATGTGGTCCGGTTCCTTTTCACCTTTCTCGAAGAATACGGAGATACACTCGTGGATATTCAAAAAGCAATCGACTATGCCCTGATGGTCAACAACACTGACGGTGGACTGATCATCACTGCCAGAGAGAATAATGTGCTCATAGGCGCTGCTGTGGTCAACAAGACAGGTATGGAAGGGTATATCCCTGAGAATATCCTCGTCTACATCGCTACCCACACAAGATTCAGAGGTAAAGGTGTAGGCACCACTCTGATGAAAAAGATTATTGAAGAAACAGAGGGTAATATAGCATTGCATGTAGAACATGACAACCCGGCGATCAACTTGTACAGGAAGTTTGGTTTTACTAACAAATACCTCGAAATGAGGTTAAATAAAAAGGAGCAAATGCATGGCCTATCTCACGCTTGATACAGAGAAATTAAAAAGGAACTTTCATTATCTCGATCGTCATTTCCGACGAAATGATATCGAGTGGGCTGTAGTCTCCAAGCTGCTATGCGGGAACGAAGTCTATCTGAATGCATTAGCTGAGTTGAACCCTACACAGATCTGTGACTCACGTCTTACCAATCTGAAGGCAGTGAAGCGAATTATGCCTGGGGTTGAGACGATCTATATCAAACCTCCCACGTTGAAGACAGCCTCAAAAGTGGTGAGTTATGCAGACATCAGCTGTAACACATCCCTGGCGACAATAAAAGCCCTCTCAGATGCTGCGACTGCTATGGACACATGCCATCGCATCATCATCATGATTGAGACTGGCGAATTGCGCGAGGGAGTATTGCCGGAAAAGCTTGCTGCATTCTATAATCAAATCAGGTTTCTGCCGTGCATTGAAGTAATCGGGCTGGGGACAAACCACGCCTGCATGTATGGCATTCTTCCTTCTTTCGAGAACCTGAAGACTCTTGAGGCCTGCAGAAGCATGCTAGAAGAACAGTTTGGGTGTCAGCTGGAGCTACTCTCAGGCGGGGCCAGCGTAGCCATTCCGTTGATTGGCACTAAAGAATTGCCAGCTGGTATCAACCATTTCCGTGTAGGAGAGACTCTGTTTTTCGGCACAAATGTGTACGACAATACGCCAATAGAAGAAATGCAGCAGGATATTATCATGTTGCATGCAAATATCATTGAGCTACGCGACAAGCCTGACAAACCCTATGGTAACTATGGCTATACGCTGACCAAAGAGAAGAAGCCACAAGGCCGTGCCGGAAAAGCACTTACCAGCAGCCGCGCCATACTCGACATAGGACTTCTGGATATCGACGTAAAACACCTGCAACCAGTGGATCCTTTCCTTCGCATTGCCGGAGCGAGTTCAGACATGATGGTTGTAGATATCGAGAACAATGCCGCAGGCTACCGCGTCGGTGGTACTGTAGCCTTTCGTCTCGACTACATGGGGGCGCTTCGCGCCATAAATTCAAAATACATTGAGAAGAGACTGCTGTCCAGGAATATTCCTTTCAAATGGGAGCAGCAGTTAGTGTTGGTGGGGTAGCCTGGTATGTAAGTTTCAAAGTTTATTCTGCTGTTAATCAAAAAGGGTGGCGTTAAGTCATCCTTTTGATATTTTTCGAGAAGCGTAGTGCCCGCTAGTTGCAAATAAAAAAACCGCAGATTTCTCTGCGGTTTTGCTCCCCCTTCAGGACTTGAACCTGAGACCCCCTGATTAACAGTCAGGTGCTCTAACCAACTGAGCTAAGGAGGAGTGTGTTTGGGATTGCAAAGATAGTCAGGATATTTTTTCGACAAAATCTTTTTCAACTTTTCTGCCTAAAAATTTGAAGTTTCTGGCAATAAACTGAAGGTCATGCGCAGGCTTGTAATGCTGAGCGTAGGCGAGATTCATTTTTGATTTCATTTGTGGCGTAGGCTCAAAGTCTGCAAGGATGTAATATGGCGGCAACACTGCGGGTTTAAGGTGGGGTAGCAGGCCCTTTTCCTCCGGGGAGATCTTGTAGCCTACCCAGGTGCAGCGGCCTAACAGGACTTTAAGGCAATTGCTGATATATCCTGCAGGATGGTGTACAAGAAAAACGGCTATGGGTGTAAAGATCAGCAGGAGTATTGACGAGGCAAGGTCGACAACGCGCTTGTTGCGCTGGTGGGCAAACCGGCTGATATTGAACCTGCGGTCAAGGGTGTAGAGGTCGCCGGCGGTGTGGCTGGAGTTGCTGCCAATGAAGCTGCGGCTGCCGGGGAGGTGGATCTTGTATTCATATTTGCTGCCGCAGAACTCCATCTGATGTAATATCTCTTTATAGGAGAGTCCATTCACACAGAAGATAACTTCATTTACTCCCGCTGTAAAAAGCAGTTCTTTGAGGTCGCTCACCTGTGCAACGGCCTTGCTGGTGGGTGCTTCCTTGTGGCCGGAAACTCTGCCGAAGATATCGGGGGCGTAGTGCACCTGTTGCAGAGCCTGGGCTGTCTGCTGGTAGATGTTTTCCTCAGCGACTATTACTGCCTTGTGGGGTAGTGCATCGTAGGGAATATACCTGATGATCCCAAGGCGGTAGAGGAGCTCATGGAGGGAGACCAACAGGATGGCGCCTGCGACACCGGAGAGTATTATGATGGCGCGGGAGTGGCGAATCTCAGCGGGGATAAGGCCGAAGAAGGCAAGGCCCAGGATGGTGCCTATGAGCATGCCTCGTATGACGCGCAAGCCCCGGTAGGGCTGGTCGTAGGCGCCATTGAGGTACAGGGTGGCTATCCAGATAAAGACGTAGAAGGGAAAGGTGAGGTAAACGGAACGTAAGGGTATGGGGGCGTTCTTTACTTCTTCTGTCCAGAACTCCTTCACAAACCACAGTGTGAGGAAGAGGATCACCGCATCCAGCAGAGGCATGCGGAAAACTTTGAGGATTGTACGGAAGACAGAAAGTAGTGCGCGAAGGAAGACTCCAATATTGATGAAGAACAGGAACGCGCGGGCATTCTGACGACCGTAGTGTTTTTTGGCGAAGATGGCAAAGGCTTCGTTGAAGATCTTTACGTAGGAAAGGGTGGTTTTGCGGGTGCTCTCGCCTTTATAATGGATGACGGTGGTTTCCGGGTAATAGATGTTTTTGTAGCCTGCCTGAAGGATGCGGTAGCAAAGATCGCCGTCTTCGAAGTACATGAAGAAGGCTTCATCGAAGGGGCCGCCGGCTTTTTTTATGCCTTCGGCACGCATCATCATGCAGCAACCTGAGAGTACTTCTACACTTGCGGTTTCATGTTCGCCGATGTGTACTGCGTAATACTTGTTGAAGAAGGGTGACCGAGGGAAGAGTTTGCTAATTCCTGTGGCTTTGAAGAGGGCAACAGAAAGGGTGGGGAAGGACTTTTTTGCATCGGGTGCATATTGACCTTTGCCGTCTATGAGGCGGGGACCTATGCTGCCTGCCTCGGGATGGGCATCCATATAGGCCAGTGTCTTGCTGAAGAAGTCTTCAGGCATGACGGTGTCAGGATTGAGGAAGAGGATGTATTCGCCGCGGGCGATGGCTACTGCCTGGTTGTTCGCTTTGCTGAATCCGAGGTTGGATTTGTTTTCTATGAGGGTGACAGATGGGAAGTGTTCCCTGACCATGGCGCAGCTGTCGTCGGCAGAATTGTTGTCCACTACAATCACTTCGCCGGCTATGCCTGTCAGTGCGCGTTGCACGGAATGCAGGCATACTTCAAGGAAGTACTTGACATTGTAGTTGACAATAATGACTGAGACCTTCATCAAGCGCTAGTGGTTGCGAATATAAGTGGCAAAGTCTAATAACGAAAAAGCTGCCTGTTTTGTATGCAGGCAGCTCATTCAATTATCGAAATGTTTTTACTTAACCAGGTAGAAGATATTTGTTACCCATTTTTTCTCGTCCTGCTCATCGCCGGGGCCGACGATGTACTCTTCAATAACGAGGCCGGGCTCTTTCTGTATTGATGCGAAATGTTTTCCAAGCGCTTCGTGTGCGGCCATCAATGACTGGTATCCGCCTTTGTGAACCACCTTATATGCGGGAGATGGGTTGACGGTAGTCATGGTAGCGCCTTTCACGGCTTCGGTGCCTGATACAGGGAATCCGGGGGCGAGGTCGGCCTGCTTATTGGCTTCGTCCCATTTGTAGGCGAGGCAGGCGGCGGGGCCGATGATCCTTGAGCCGGCCGAGGAAGCGATAGCAGTGTAGGAGTTGGAGAAGAACTCCATCATTGTTTTTTCGTCGGTGCTGATGGTTTGGCGGTTTACAGCGTAGGTGTTGCCGGGGAATTGAACCATTTCTACATTGTAGGTTGGTTTCTCTTTAGCTCTTTTCTCAGCAACCTGCTTGAGATTCTGGAGACCTTTTTCAAAATCCTTTTCAAGATTGCTACTCATGCCCAGGGCCATCATAATTCCATTGAAAGGGAAACCAACGTGCGTGTTGAGTGTCCAGACAACCTTAGTCTGACCGTTTTCAGCATCTTCGAGTCTCCAGTCTCCGTCGGCATCAGAGTTGCCCCAGGGATTGAAGAACGTCATTGTGTAGTGCACTTTTTCGGGTGTGACCTCGGCCATGATCATCTCACCATTGCCGATTTCGTCGCTGCTCCAGGAATATTTAGCGCCTTGTTTACCGTCTTCGCCTGTTACTTCCTGTTTGGTATTAGGGTCGTAGGCGAGCCAGGGGTTCCAGTTTTTGAAGTTGTTGAAGCTGAACATTTCGGCAGCAACTACTTCTTTGGGTGCGTTGATGGCGAGGGTGCGTTCAACAGTGATGTCTTTGGGAGCCACCAGCCCCAGGATGATAATTCCTGCAATGATGACGAGCAGGAGTACGCCGAGGAAACGAAGGACCTTTTTCATGTCGTGTGATTTTATCCGCAAAATAAAAATATATATTCGTTTTGTAAAGGGGTTACAGAAATATATTTTACTGGAATATTAACTACTGATTGGCAAAGGCTGGCGTACCTTTGCGGGATGAAAAACCTGAGGAGCCTCAGTGCGGAAGAGATTAAGCAACAGATGAAGGACTGGGGGGAGCCGGCATTCCGAGCTGACCAGATACATGATTGGCTTTGGAAGAAATTTGCGCGGTCGATAGATGAGATGACGAATCTTTCGAAGGCTCTGAGGGAGAAGCTGTCGGCGGAGTATGTGGTGCCTGCGTTGAAGATACAGCATAGCCAGTTTAGCAGCGACGGGACGATAAAGAACAGGATGCAGACCCATGATGGGCATTTTATAGAGTCGGTGCTGATACCTACAGATAAGAGGCTGACTGTGTGTGTGTCTTCCCAGGTGGGATGTTCGTTGTCCTGCAAGTTTTGTGCTACGGGATATTTGCCGAGGAAGCGGAACCTGGATTTTGATGAGATAGTGGACCAGGTGGTGCTGGTGAATGAGCAGGCGGTGGAGCATTTTGGGAAGCCTTTGACCAATATAGTGTTTATGGGTATGGGCGAGCCCTTGCTTAACTATGCGAATGTGCTGAAGGCGATAGAAAAGATAACCTCGCCGGAGAGCCTGGGGATGAGTCCGCGGAGGATTACTGTGTCGACTGCGGGGGTGGCGAAGATGATCAGGAAGCTGGGTGATGACCAGGTGAAATTTAAGCTGGCGCTGTCGTTGCATGCGGCCAATGATGGTAAGAGGGATGAGATCATGCCGATTAATGAAACCAATAACCTGAAGGCGTTGGTGGAGGCATTGAATCATTTTTACATGATGACGAAGAATGAGATCACCTTTGAGTATATACTTTTCAAGGGCGTGAATGACAGTCTGAAGGATGCGGATGAGCTGATCAGGATATACAGGCAGGTGCCGGCGGATCTGGTGAATATTATTGAGTATAATCCGATTGATGCGGCGGATTTCGAGAAGCCGGATGCGATGACGGCGGAGAAGTTTATGAGGTACCTGGAGTCGAAGAAAGTGAATGCCAGGTTGAGGCGGAGCAGGGGGAAGGATATAGATGCTGCATGTGGGCAGTTGGCGAATGTGGATCATCCTGAGACCAGCAAGCAGGGCTTGTGAGGGCGTGGTAGTGACGAGATGTCAGGGTAATGGGGAGGCCTATTGCAGGCCATTTACGCGCCTTTTACGCAACTATTGCACAACTGTTACGCGGTGTTCATATTAAGGTTGATGGCATTTGATTGCTGCTATTTTGGCAGGAGTGCCTGAATTTCTTCCAGAATGTGAGGATTGTGGGCGTTGAACCAGGTGAATTCAGGGTCTTTTCGGAACCAGGTGAGCTGGCGTTTGGCGTAGTTGCGGGTGTGTTGTTTTATTTTTTCTACTGCCTCTTCGAGGGAGGAATTTCCATCTAAATAATTGAATAGCTCTGCGTAGCCGACTGTCTGGAGGTTTTTGAGATGGCGGTGGGGGTAGAGGTTTTTTACTTCATGGAGGAGACCCTGGGACATCATTTGGTCTACGCGCAGGTTGATGCGGTTGTAGAGTTCTTCGCGGGGGAGGTCGAGTGCGGTTTTGATGATGCGGAAGGGGCGGATTTTGCGGTGGCCTTTGCGGAATTCGAGGATGCTGCGACCGGTGGAGCGTTTGAAGGTGAGGGCGCGGAGGAGGCGGGCGGGATTGGCTAATTCGGCGCGGATGAAGAAGTCGGGGTCTTCGGTGCGGAGAGATTCCTGGAGCCAGAGGATGCCGTGGGATTTGTATTCTTTGAGGGTTGACTCTTCTATTGCGGGATTGACGGGAGGCATGGGATCGAGGCCTTCGCAGAGGGCTTTGATGTAGAGGCCTGTACCTCCGCAGGCGATTGCGACGTTGTTGGTGGTGAAGATTTCCTGAAGGTGGGTGAGGGCGATACTTTCGTAGTCTGCGGCGCTGAGGTCTTCGGTGATGGAGTGGTCGTTGATGAAATAGTGTTTTACGTGGGCTAGTTCTGATGGGGAGGGTTTAGCGGTGCCGATGGACATCTCGCGGTAACATTGACGGCTGTCGGCTGAGATGATGCTGGTGTGGAGTTGGAGGGCAAGGTTGATGGAGATGGCTGTTTTGCCTACGGCAGTGGGGCCTGCGATGACCAGGAGGGTTTTTGGGGAAAGGGACGCGGATGATGGTGAGATAGACATAAAAAGAAGAAGACCTCAGTGTGAAACGAAAATATTCATTTCGGCGCTGAGGTCTTCAGAAATATTGAGACTAGCTACTAG
>JAFAAT010000038.1 GCA_023426425.1 Bacteroidota bacterium
GTTTATTTCCCTGAGTACAAGGCTGGAGCAGCGGATGGTGAAGCAGGGCGTGTTTTGCAGGGAGATTAGCCTGAGTGTGAAGTACATTGATTTTACGAGTTGGGAGACTTCGGTTCATTGCACCTATCCGGTTCAGGATGCGGTGGAGATGAGGCAGTATTTGGGTGATAAGATGCGGCAGTTTGAGCAGCAGCATAGTATTAAACTGTTTAACAACCGGCTGGTGCATATGGGTGTGGTTGTGAAGAAGTTTATTAAGGCGGAGCATGTGTCCTATACTTTATTTGATAACAAGATGCGACAGGACAAGCTGAGAAAGGTAATGTACCAGATCAAAGATCAGTTTGGGAGGGATAGTGTAAGAAAGGCTTCGGAGACGATCAGGCCTGGGGTGATGACAGATGCCATAGGATTTGGAAGTGTGAAGGACATGTATGCTTCGGTGAGTGATGGGGAGGGGAACTACCAGGATACGATTGTGAATCCCTATTTATTGGAAGAGTAAAAACAAGGAACATGATACTTCAGCAGACAGATACCAGATTTGATAAGGGCCGGGGTGCACAGTATAATCCGAAGAACAGGTTTTTGAAGGGCGAGTATGTGCATGATCACCCGGAGGCCATTGATGACTGGGAGAAAGAGGAGCGGAAGACGGAATATATTTATGATGACAGCAAGACGTTGGTCAATAAAGTAACCAGTCCGGACGTGGGGATGTTGTATTCTGCGAATCCTTACCAGGGGTGTGAGCATGGGTGTATTTACTGTTATGCCCGGAACTCACATGAGTACTGGGGGTATAGTGCCGGGATTGATTTTGAGAGCAGGATCGTGGTAAAGAAGAATGCGCCTATGTTGCTGAGGAAGTTTTTTGAGAATAAGAATTGGGAGCCTGCGGTGATTTCTTTGTCGGGAAATACGGACTGTTACCAACCGATTGAGCGGCAGATGCGGATTACAAGGAAGCTATTGGAGATCTGTCTTGAGTATAGGAATCCGGTGGGTATACTTACAAAGAACGCGCTGGTGCTACGGGATCTGGACATTATCCAGGAGCTTGGGAAACTGAACCTGGTAAGGGTGTTTAGTTCTATAACCTCGCTGGATGAGAACCTTAGGCGGGTGCTTGAGCCAAGGACAGCTTCGTACCGGTCGAGACTGAAGATGATTGAGACCTTTTCAAAGGCAGGGATACCCACAGGGATTATGAATGCTCCATTGATACCCGGGCTTAATGATATGCATATGCCGGAGGTGTTGAAAGCGGCATCAGAGGCGGGGGCAAAATGGGCAGGGTACACGGTGGTAAGGCTGAATGGAGCGTTTGGGGATATTTTCAAAGACTGGCTGTATAAGGCCTATCCTGAGCGGGCGGATAAAGTATGGAACCAGATCTGTGCCTGCCATGGAGGGAGTGTGAATGATAGCAGGTGGGGCAACCGGATAGTGGGAGACGGGAAGTTTGCGGAGCTGATTAAGGATCAGTTCAAGTTATATACCAGGAAGTACGGATTGAACCAGACGGAAATGGAGTGGAATACCAGCGACTTCAGGAGGCTGAAACAGCGGCAGTTGCCACTGTTTTAGAAAAGCAAATCGGAAATGACTGTTGGGGCGCGTGAAAATCCATTCTCGGTGTTTACACGCCTTCATAGCGCCTTCATAGCGGCTTCATAACGCCTTAATCTTACCTTAAAGTACCGTAAAAGGAGGTCAACCGGATAAAAATTTCAGGTCTGATGCTGCAGGAAGGTAGAGCAGGAATACCTGGAGGCACTACAGGCAAACCCGTCTAGTAATCGATCGTGGCCTGAATACCCCTGTCAATCAGTGCCTCGGCTTTGGGGCGGAGGAAGTCGAAGCTACCGCGCTTGACACCGTATTTTCCTTTATGGTGAATGAATAGTGCACATTGCTCGGCCTGCTCCGGGCTGTGTTCGCAGACATCCACGAGCGATTCTATCACCCAGTCGAAGGTATTTACGTTATCATTCCATACAATGAGGTTGTGTAATTCTTCCGTGAGTACGTCAGAATCCAGTTCCTCCTGTGTCTGCCACTGGGTGCCTTTAGAAGAATAGATGCTCATTTTCTGAAAGGATTTGTGCAAAAATAGGATACTATTTCAAACGGCAATATTTTGCGACATGTTTGTGAAGAAAAAAATGGAGGAGCTAGAGAGGGCTGCTCCATCACTCGCAAAAGAAGCTGAGAAACACCCGGTAATCCTGATCCTGGATGATGTGCGGAGTATGCACAATGTAGGCTCTGTATTTCGCACCAGCGATGCAT
Organism: Bacteroidota bacterium; assembly: GCA_023426425.1. GTDB lineage: Bacteria > Bacteroidota > Bacteroidia > Chitinophagales > Chitinophagaceae > JAFIGV01. The sequence goes on from JAFAAT010000038.1 coordinate 2,296, forward strand.
TTGGTGTGGAGGCATTGTACCTCTGTGGATATACGCCAAGGCCGCCACACAGAGATATTCACAAGACTGCTTTGGGAGCCACTGAGACGGTGGCCTGGAAACATTTCGAGGACGCTGTAGCGGCAGCAAAGGCCGCAAAGGAAGCCGGTTATAAAGTACTGGCGGTTGAACAGACACATGGCAGTGTGGCATTGCATAAGGTAAACTGGGGGCGGGGTCCCGTGGCCCTGGTATTCGGGAATGAGGTGAGTGGCGTCAGCGATGCGGTGCTTGGGATGGCAGATGGAGTGATAGAGATTCCGCAATGGGGAGCCAAGCACTCTTTGAATATCTCGGTCAGCGTGGGAGTTGTACTTTGGGAGATGGTGAGACAAAAAGCATAAGGCAATGACGCAGAAGTTTGAAACAAAATACCCGGCAGTGCTGAAACTCAGGATCGACTGGTCTGAGCTAGACCTGTTTGGGCATGTGAACAATGTGATGTTCATGAAATATATCCAGGCAGCGAGACTGAATTATTGGGAACAGGTGGGCATCTATGAGTACTTCCTCAAGACCCGGATCGGGCCTATGCTGGCTGATGTGCACTGTAGCTTCCGAAAGCCGCTGCATTATCCCGGGGAAATTATGATCAGGAGCGGGATGAGATTCATTGGTACTACCAGCTTTTCGTTTAGTCACAGGATTTATGACCCGGCAGGTGAATTGGCAGCGGAAGCTGAAGATGTGATGGTGATGTTTGATTTCAACAAGGATGAGAAGGTGGCCTTTCCTGAGGAATTCAGGAGGAAGGTGGAGGAGCTGGAACACGGAGCTCTGGACTAGCCATGTGAAAATTTAGCTGAGACTTGGGGCTTACTCCGGAGTGACTTTATTAAAGAGTTGGAGAAAAGCCGTACTAAAGTCGTAAATCCCTATTGTTTTTGCCTTAGCATTATATCATCTTTCTGTTTATGTAATTTGTAGTTAAAGCGACAAACTGTTAAATCCTAACCTCATAACCGAAAGATTCAACCTTAGCCTTACCTTTGTACCGGTGCCAAACCTCGAGGATATAATGGACGCAAGTCTTTATTGTATCACAAATTAAAGTCCCTGCTCAAACAGGGGCTTTTCTTATTTCGCAAATTGCTTGGGAAACCGGGGACTAGCCTATTTCCTCCTGAAGAACACAAACCCATGCCGCTCCCCTATCTCCTCAAGGGTTGGAAGCTTGCGGTAGTAGTCAGCCGCGGTGTTCTTTGTAATAAAATAAACAGGTTTGGTCACAGGGCCGGTCAGCAGCCATTCTTCACTATAGTAGTTGCTGTCTGCAGGCGGCTGCTTCATGGTATAGAACAGGTGTGCATAGCTCTTATACCCCAGCGGCCGCACATACACATCCTTGCCTTCAAAACTCTTGAAATACCTGATAGCAGCACGCTGCGAATAGGCTTCTATCTTAGGTGTAAAATGCAGAATTGTTATCTGGATGAATACTACCTGCACCAGGCACATCAGGTACAAGCCCTTCTCAAATGCTTTGCGCATCAGATAGACTGATACTATAATGCCAATCAGGTAAAGCACACCCCAAAGCGCTTCTATTCGATCCCACTCCACCGGAGCCTGAAGATTGCCGACTGCAAACGGATCGTCAATAAGCGGAATGAGCTTCTCTTTATAAATTCCCACAAACGGAAGTGCAATGAGTACTATTGCCC
>JAFAAT010000075.1 GCA_023426425.1 Bacteroidota bacterium
CCACTGCTTTCAGACTTTACTACAGGGCTGCCTTTGTATCTTATTGTCCCTGCGCCACTTACACGCGCATCCAGTGTTTTGGTAGCATAAAGATCCATGTCTCCAGTGCCCGATACTTTCGCAGTGACATGTTCGCTCCGGAACCCAAAACTGCTTATGCTACCTGCACCTGACACTTTATATTCTGCCTTCCCGCAGCGCCCTTCATCAATCTCAACATCTCCAACCCCCGAAATTTGCGAAGAAAAGCTATTTACAACAGCCTTATTGATATGTAGATTGCCGGCACCTGAGGTTCTTGTTTTGAACTCTCCCACCTGCACATCCTCGATATCGACATCTCCTGTCCCGGTGATCGCAAGTTGAAACCTGTTGCCACTCACTTTTCCTTTCACATCCGCATCTGAACTCCCATGAAGCTCAAGCTCACTCAACGAAGCAACAGTTATTTCGGCTGTTAGGTCTTTGTCAATATGAAGGTCTATACCATCCTTCATTCGTATAGTAAGCTTTCCCCCTTGTACCGACGTCTCGATGTGCTCCAGCAGGTTCTTATAGCCCGACAAAGCAACCGAAGGTGTTGCTCCAGGCTTAATATGAATATTGGCATGTACAGGTGCTTCAATTTCCACCTTGTCAAAAGATGTGGCAATCCTGCCCTCCTGAACTACATCTCCGCGCCCAACAATCACACGCCTGCCACAACTGCTTAGTACACTCGATAGCATGGCCAGTGAAGTCAGGACCAGAAAAAGCTTCTTCATAGTATTAACTTATTTTATTGCTCCTCCACCAGATCACACCCAGTGTACCCAGGATCGCCAATGGAAAAGCTGCGAGATACAAAATACCTGTATTCATTCCTTTTGCACTCTTGTCATCCAGCCCGGCCGCAGTCTTCGTACATATCGAGCATCCCTGTGCCTCAGCAACCACTGGTGCAACCATCAAAAGAAACACAACAATCAACAGCATCTTTCTCATACACGTAAAATTAGACATTAATTATAATAGGGGGAAATCATCACGTACACAATTACTCCCGTGATACTTACATACAGCCAAAGGGGGAACGTATAGCGTGCAATCTTCTTATGCCTGTCAAACTCACCTGTCAACGCCCTGTAAGCTGTAAACAGAATGAAAGGAAGGATAACCGCCGCCAGGAATATATGGGTGATTAGAATAAAAAAGTACACATACCTGACCGCACCTTCACCACCAAATCTCGTATCACCTGCCAGCAAATGATGCGCTATGTAGGATACCAGGAACAGCATCGACAGCACAATTGCTGCATACATCAGGTTTCTGTGCGCGATATACTGTTTCTTTCGTATCGCAATATATCCAAACACCAGTACCACCGATACAGTAGAGTTGATAATCGCATTGATCAAAGCAAAAACATGGACGTCAAACCCCAGGTCCACATCGATCTTCACCCGCGACAACACAACTATCGCAGCAAAGATCACAAACGACACCACCAGTATCAGCAACCTTGCAACCTTGTCATTCTTCTTTATCAACGGCGCCAGCATAACCTTAGTCCTTTTGTTTTTTCCGGTTCTTCTCTATCGTCAACAACGATATATCATAGGCAGCCCTTCCCACATCCACAGAGTCCAGCCCGTCATAATACCCGCGTATATACCGGTTCCTGTCCAGCACAACAATCTTCTCAGTATGTATGAAATCCTCCGCTCCGCCATTTCCAGGAGTAGCAATCACGCGCAACTCATTTCGTGCATATTCATAAATGTCTTGCTTATCTCCTGTCAGAAACCACCAGTGATCATGGTTCACTCCATACCTGTCAGCATATGCCCTCAGTACAGGAAACGAATCCCGCTCAGGATTTACTGTTATGCTTATCAACTGTACATCCTGCACCATCGAGCGCTCCTTCTTTTTATCCTTCCGGAAAGCAGTCTGGAACATTCTCATGTTTTGTGTCAATCGTGGACAAACACTCGGACAATTCGTAAAGAAAAAGTTCACCACCAGGATCTTATCCTTCAAGTCTTCATTCAGCGACACCTCTTTACCCAGCTGATTAATCAACCTTAGGTCCGCCACCTGATGATACACGGTGTCTGCCACTATGTTTCCATCCACCACACTGCTATCAATACGCTCCACTACATAATAGTCGGGCAGATCAATCTTATCCTTTTTCAGGAGCTTGACTATCACATAAAAAGATAGCGGCAGCAAAAACGCCACCGCTAGTCCCATTATAAACCTCTTGTTCGATCGTTGTTTACTCATCTATTTTCTTACACTGGTTCATTTACCTATCGGGGCTGTGTCACTGTCTGAGTTTCACGAACTGGCGACGTTTTGTTCATGTGCAGCCAGAATCCTCCATCAGCAAGGAATGCTATGATAAACCAAACAAACAACACTAAAGGCATTAATACAGTGACTAAGAAATTACGCATTTCATCGCCAAGGTGCATGAACACCGATACGATATAGGCTGCTTTCAACAGGGTAAGTGCCAGGAAGAAGAACGCCAGGAGCCCTTTTGGAAGCGCATGGCTGAAAAACATTCCCAGTCCAACTTCCACTACTGTGACAACCAGCAGTATCCAAAACACCTTCCAGATCCTGCCCACCTGTTTTTTACTTTCAGGAGCCGCTACGTCATGGCCAAAATGGTGATTCATCACCCCCGAATATAGCTTCGACTGATCTCCTTCGTAATAATGTTGTGTATTATGTTCGCTATGATGCTGAGCCATCTTCTAAGTTTTTCTAGTTGGATTAGTAAAATTAAAGCAGGTAAAAGCAGGTGAATACAAATACCCATACCAGGTCTACAAAGTGCCAGTACAGCCCTACTTTCTCCACCATCTCATAATGCCCCCTACGCTCATAGGTTCCATTTACTGAATTAATCAGCACAAGGCTAAGCAGCACCACACCACTCGCAACGTGTGCTCCGTGGAAACCGGTTATAGTAAAGAAGTAGTTGTAGAAGTTATGCGTAGCCTGAAGTCCTGCTCCCTCAGCAAACTCCGGGTGCGCTATCGCGGTTTCATTAAACAATCCCGAAAAAGCTGCTACCGGTGTATTGAAGTCTGTGAAAGATCCCCACCAGCCGCCGTAATGGTTCATGTGCGTCCACTCCCAGGCCTGGCAGCTAAGGAAGCAAATACCACCAACGATAGTCCAAAGAAGCCATTTAATCACTCCTTTACGGTCGCCATAGTGGCCCGCATGCACTGCAAGTACCATGGTTACGGAGCTCATAATCAGGATAAAGGTCATCAAGCTCACAAACAACAGCGGCAGGTCGGCTTCTCCCATAAATGGAAACGCCTTGAACACCATGTTTGGATCCGGCCACACATGGCTGAAGAAACGGGTTGTACCATAAGATATAAGAAACGCACCAAATGTGAAAGCATCCGTCAATAGGAAAAACCACATCATCATCTTACCATAACTCACGTTGAAAGGCGATCGCCCTCCCCCCCATAACTTCGTTTCGGCTGTAGTCGCAGTAGCTTGTGCCATAGATTGATTTAAATTGCTAAAGTGTGAATTCGGGTGCGAATTTCGAAACAATTTTATTGATTTGCCAGAAAGAACACAAATAAATAAATCCACAATAGATCGACAAAGTGCCAGTAGCTGGCCACAATCTCAAGCCCTGTGGAGTTATATACTTTCACCCTTTTATTATGTGCCTTGAAAAATACGATCACTAATGCCACTATCCCACCAAGAATATGCAGCAAGTGCAGCCCCGAAATAATAAATAAAAACGACTCACTCGGGTTCCCCGCCACTGTCACCGGCAAAGCCCTGTTCTGCACCTCACCATCATATATCACCTGCTGCGGCTGACTATACAACTCATAAAAACCCCAGAACTGTAGCAGTCCAAAGGCAATACCCAATACCATCGTGGCAGTGATCAGCCTTTTATACTTGATCATCTCCCTGTTCTTAAAAGCTTTCACACCAAAGATGATCGTCACACTGCTCAACACAATCACCAGAGTAGACACCCAAAACACCATCGGCAACTCATAGCTCCTCCAGCTCCCCGCAGCCTGCTTCACCACATACGCACTCGTCAACCCCGCAAACATCATCGCAATACTGCCCATCGCAATGTATAACGCAAACTTATGCGGGTGTACTTTCTTTCTCTGGTCAGCGGCGGACATAACTCCTCCTTCCATAATTTATAGTTTACAACTTATCAAACAACAATGCCAATAACACAGTGGGGAGGTATATAAACGAAGAGAACATAACCCGCTTCGCAGTCTTATGATCATTCTTAAGGAAAAATGAAAGCGACGCAGCAAAATACAATACGCCTGCAGCAATGCTCACCCACATCCCGATGTTTCCGGACAACTCCAGCATCCTCGGCATCACCGCCATCGGAATCAGCACAATACTGTAAAACATACACTGCAAACCAGTAAACGAGGTCTTCCCGGCCTTCGATGGCAACATCCTGATCCCCGCCTTCGTATAATCATCAAATCCTACCCAGGCTATCGCCCAGAAGTGCGGAAACTGCCAGAAAAACTGTATCATAAAGAGTATCCACCCCCCTACACCAATACTGCCTGTCGCCGCAACCCACCCAATCAGTGGCGGAAGCGCACCAGGTATAGCACCGATCAGCACCGCTATCGGATGTATTTTCTTCATCGGTGTGTACGCAAATGCATACAGCAAAAGGGAAATGAAACTTAATACTCCCGCAAAAACATTGAAATAAGCACCAAGCAGCAATGCTCCACCCACTCCGGTTATGCCCGCAAATATCCACGCCTCAGTCGTCCCCATCCTGCCGTCAGGCATCGGACGCAACATCGTACGCTTCATCATTCGGTCACTATATCGCTCCAGTATCTGATTGATGGTATTCGCTCCTCCAGTCACCCGCATTCCCCCGGCAAACAGAATCAATACTTCCTTCCAGGCAATTGCCACTCCCGGCGCCAGCAGATAACCCACTACGCTGGAAAATACCTCCATAAAACTTAGGTTTGGCTTCAGCAGCTGGGTGTAATCACGCAGCCTCATGGCTACCCACATATACCATTTTGCCTTTATCGGTTCTTCCCGCAACATGATGACTTAACAAGGATTGGTAAAAGTGTCGCAAAGGTAATAAAAGCAGGGTTATTCTACTACCAATTACTCATCTCATAATAAGTAATCACTTCGGTCCCTATGAAGTTACTCCCCGGAATCCTTAACCCCCTCCACTTCAGCAAGATCCTCCTCCTTTTCCTCCCCAGGCATCCAAAACACCACCGGAATCGTCTCATACGTCTGCACCGGCTCCTCATCCACCATCAACGGCTTCCACCTCGGCATCCAGTTTACTACCCTCAGCGCCTCGGCATCCAACGCCGGATCCACACTCTCCACAACCGTCGCATCACTAACTCTTCCTTCCCTGTCTATCAACACGCGCACCACCACTGTCCCCTCCTTCCTTACCGCCCACGCTTCCTCAGGATAACGCATCGTACTCGCTATAAACTTAGCAAGATCACCAGGAAACTGCGCAAGCCGCAATAGCGGCGGACACTGCCCATCCGGCATCTTTGCACCGTCAGTTCCAAAACACTCCAGCCTCTTCGGCACTCCCGCCCTGTACTCATCCCTCCTTTTCAGCTTCCCTGTCCTGTAATACACTTTTTGCTCCCCCTCCAGCTTCCCCTCCTTAAACTGTGTCTCAATCCACTTCTTATCCGAATTCGAATAGTTCCACCGCGCCGGACCATCCCACACATCCTTCCTGAAATGGACTTTCGAAATCATATTACCAGCCGTGTCAAAGCTTTGCAAATACCCATGCAACCGCCCATTCCTGTAGTTCACAAGCCTGGACACCTTCTCAGTCCCCGCAAAATACTCCACCCACTCCCCCTCTGGCTTGTTTCTTTCCAGTATTCCTTCCCTTACCAATTTGCCGGTTGCACTGTCATAATACGCCACAGCCCCCTTCCCCCTGTTATAATTTATCTCTCCAACCACCGTACTCGAATCCGCAGCCAGCACATACCAGGTTCCCACATGTACATTCTGCTCAAAATTCCCCGAAAGTGTGCTCCCATCAGCATATCTTATCACCACCGGCCCATCCTGAACTCCATGCTTCCACTGCACACGGTAATAGGTCCCATTACTCGCAAATTCTTCCCACTCGCCATGTCTCATGTTCCCTGTAT
>JAFAAT010000088.1 GCA_023426425.1 Bacteroidota bacterium
AGTGGGACGAGAGCGACGAGGGACAGAGGGACGAGAGGGACCATAGTGACCCTTGGGACGAGAGCGACGATAGGGACATTAGGGACGAGAGGGACAGTAGGGGACAGTAGGGCTGGCGGCAATGTAACAAAACGGGGTGTTTAACCGTTGTATAATAGAGATGTGTAGATGGATAACTATTGCAGTTAAAGTGTAGTTAAACTAGAACCACCTGATTTTGATACATAAGACAAGCTGCTATTTTTGTACCTTTGCCCACCTTTTCAAAAAGGGATTCTCGAACAAGTATGGATGTTTTTCAGGAAATTGACCGTAGCAGGCTGCCTAAACATATTGCCATCATTATGGATGGTAATGGACGGTGGGCCAAAGAACGGGGTGAAGACCGGGTATATGGTCATCATGAAGGTGTGATCAGCGTGCGAGAAATTGTGAACGCATGTGGCGAAATCGGCATTTCCTATCTTACATTATATGCTTTTTCAACCGAGAACTGGAACCGCCCGCAAGAGGAAGTGAATGCGTTGATGGAACTTTTGGTAAATACCATCCGCAAGGAAGCTGAAGAACTTAAGAAAAATAATGTTCGTCTTCACGTGATCGGCAACTTTGACAGTTTACCTGCGATCTGCCAGAAGGAGCTAAACGAAGCCAAAGAAATGACAGCGGCCAACGACGGGGTAAACCTGATCCTCGCTCTAAGCTATAGTTCGAGGTGGGAGATAATGGATGCTGCCCGCCGGATAGCGAAAGATGCAGTAGCCGGTAAACTGAATCCAGACAATCTTGACGACAAAGCTTTCCAGGAGTACCTGAACACTGCGAGTTTTCCTGATCCTGAACTGATGATCAGGACGAGTGGTGAACACAGGATTAGTAATTTCCTGCTTTACCAGCTGGCCTATGCGGAGCTGTATTTTACTCCTGTGCACTGGCCGGCTTTCCGGAAACCCCATTTGGCAGAAGCCATATTAAATTACCAGCAGCGGGAACGCCGCTTTGGAAAAACGAGTGAACAAATACAAACGAATTCCCCCGAGCATGTATAAATTATTCCTGCGTTCCTTTCTTTTCACATCCCTTTTTGCTGTCTCTGTCCCTGTCCTTGTGAATGGCCAGATTTCTGCTCCGGGAAGCGAAAACAGAGGGGGATTAGGTAACCGCACCCAAACCCAGGTTGCTCCAACTTCCAACGAATTCATAATAGGAGGTATCACTGTCTCCGGACAACAGTTCATAGATGAGGACCTGTTGCTCATTGTCTCAGGCTTAAGTGTTGGTGATAAAATCAGGCTGCCACACGATGAGAATATAGCCAAGGCTCTTCGCAACCTCTGGAAGCAAGATCTTTTTTCGGATGTCCAGATATCTGTTGCGAACATTGTTGGAGACAAGGCTTTTCTTAACATCCATGTAGAGGAAAGACCTCGTCTGAGCAGGTATAATTTCCGTGGTATCAAGAAAGGCGAGGCTACTGAACTTAAAGATCATGTTGGACTTGTACGGTCGAAAGTGGTTACAGAGGCAACCAAGAGTGACGCAGTAGGGCGAATCCGTAAATTTTACGTAGACAAAGGATATGGCCAGGTAAAGATCAACGTCATTGAAAGAATTGACACACTGAATACCAATTCTGTCATACTCACATTTGATATTAACAAGGGTACTAAAACCAAGATCAACCAGATCAATATCGCGGGTAATGAAGTAGCCACTGATTCCCGTCTTAAAAGGTCATTCAGCGGCACCAAGGAAGCACCGAGGCTGACACTGCACCGCGCAGACGCTGAAAGCATTTACCCGGTGGACAGGATAACACTGGGAGAATACGCAAAGAACTTCGGATTTCTTTCTATTTCGAAAACTCTGGAAACACTTGATCCTTACCTGAGATTTAAAGGCATTTTCTCCTCTTCGAAATTCAACGAGCAAAAATATCAGGACGACAAACAAGCACTGGTCAATTATTATAATTCGCTAGGCTACCGTGATGCTTCAGTTGTTGAAGACACTGTGTATAATATCACAAACGGTAATCTGAACATAGACCTGAGAGTGAATGAAGGTAACAGATACTATTTTGGTGATATCACCTGGAGAGGCAACACTAAATATACTGATGAGCGCCTGACGCAGATCCTTGGGATAAACAGAGGTGATGTGTATAATCAGGAACTGCTGTACAGAAGACTGGGGATACAGCTTGGGCCGGAAGGCGGCGAAGATGTCAGCAGCCTGTATATGGATGATGGCTATCTTTTCTTTAGTGTAGAACCAAGGGAGACAGCTATTGTTGGCGATACGATTGACTATGAAATGGTGATTACTGAAGGTGCTCAGGCGACTATCAGGAATGTCACTATCGTAGGTAATGACCGTACCAATGAGCACGTAATCAGAAGGGAGCTTAGGACTTTGCCTGGTAACAAATTTAGCCGTGCAGACCTGATTCGCTCCCAGCGCGAAATAGCTAACCTGGGCTTTTTTGACCAGGAGAAGATAGGTATTCAGCCTACCCCCCACCCTGAAAATGGTACAGTGGATATTGAATATAGCGTGGTGGAAAAATCCAGTGACCAGCTTCAGCTTTCTGCAGGCTTTGGTGGTGGTGTGCGCTTCTATGGAAACATCGGTATCCTTTTTAATAATTTCTCACTAAGAAACATTCTGAAACCAAGTACCTGGGATCCCTTGCCGGTGGGTGATGGACAAAAACTGTCCCTGAACTATCAGTCGAATGGTGCGTATTTCAATTCACTGAACTTTAGCTTTACTGAGCCCTGGCTCGGTGGCAGGAAGCCGAATGCCCTTACGACTAACTTTGTCTACAGCAAGTTTTCCGGCGCCGGATTCGGTAACGATCCCAATTCCTCCTACCTTCAGATGATCGGTGGAGGTGTGTCTTTGAGCAAGCGTGTACAGTGGCCGGATGACAACTTCGTGTTTACCTATGGCCTTAACTATAACAACTACAGGCTAAAAGAATATGAGCTGATACCCGGATTCAGAAACGGGCAGAGTAACAATCTTTTCTTCAGAGTGGTTCTGGCCAGGTATTCTGTGGATCAGCCACTTTACCCGAGGAGCGGGTCCAACATAAGCCTGACACTGCAGTTTACACCGCCTTTCAGCACATTTGACGACAGAGACTTCTCGACCGTGGAAGCGAGTGAAAAGTACAAATGGATTGAATACCATAAATACCGTTTTACGGCTGACTGGTATAAAAACGTGACTGGTAAGTTTGTACTGAAGCTTTCTACGAAGTATGGTTTTCTGGGGTATTATAATAAAGACATCGGGTTCTCTCCATTTGAACGATTCCAGCTCGGTGGCGATGGTTTGCAGGGCTTCCAGGCGTTCATTGGTCGTGATATCATAGCCCATCGCGGCTATGAAGTGTATGCAAGCAATGCGACTATCTTCAATAAGTACACGGCAGAACTAAGGTATCCGTTCTCTCTGAGTCCGACATCTACCATATATGGTCTGGCATTTGTGGAGGCTGCGAATGCATGGACTAGTTTCAAAGACTATAATCCATTCAGGCTAAACAGGTCAGCGGGGGTGGGCGTTAGGTTATTTTTACCAATGTTTGGCTTGCTTGGACTTGATTATGGCATAGGCTTTGACCGGTATGATAG
>JAFAAT010000205.1 GCA_023426425.1 Bacteroidota bacterium
GCAGTGCGCCGGTAGTATGCCCCTGCGAGGACGATGAAAAGCGGGGTGGCATCTACTGATCCATAGTACTGTTTGAAGGGGATTTCGTTGAGTTCAACCATTTCACCACCTCGGACCTCATGGACGATTTTACCTGGTTCAGCATCCTGTGGTTCGCTGATAGAGGTGGCCTGAGTGCTGGCGAGGTATATGAGCACGTCGCGGGCAATAGTGGGTGCAACCCAAAGGGTTTGCAGAGCGGTGATGATCCCATCTCTGCCAAAAGCGGTGTTGTACCAGGGGACGCCGGCATAGGGATATTTTCCGAATCGCGTGTCTGCGAGTAGTGAAAGCAGATCGTAACGAGAGCGGCCAATCCACTGGTTGAACTGTTCATTGGAGGTATTTACATCTGCTATGATAGCATTTGCCTGTTTTACTTCTTTTTCGAGTTTCTTTTTGGCTTCTGCAAAGCCGATGTAGGGTCTTTCTTCCCGATTATGGAGGAAGTGGAGTGCTATATTGAGCTGACCTTGCTGATGTGGCTCCAGTTTGAGGCGGAAGACTGCTTTGTTGTAGTTTTCCCAGCTATCCGGAGGCTGCGAGAAGCAGACTTCCGAGATGCGGTGTTTATTATCGAGTCCCAGGTAGCAAATACGCAATACTGACGGGGACATTTTCCTGATCTCATAAACTTCACCGCGTTTTTGGCGTTTGATACCACGGACTTCGAATATATCTTTGAAGTCTGCATTGAAAGAAAGGGAGATTTCTAGATCGTATATATCAGTTCCAAAGTTGGTGGCTTTGATCTGTTCATAACAGGAGCCGTTTATTACGAACTTACTTCTGCCGATATGGATCAGGCCTTTATCCAGCTTTTTACCTGAAAGGTCGATTATGGTGGGGTTAGTGAGATCGACAGAGAGTATCTCGTTCTCTTCCTTTACAGACGAGCTTAGCAGGAGTGGACGTCGTCCGTTAATGCGGAATTCCAGATCGCTCAGATAGCGCATGCCATTGTGATATATTCCCTGCACTTCTTCGCCTAACTGTTTTACGTCGCCCCAGCGGTCAAAGATTCCGAAAGTGTCGGTATGGTTCAGTACCCGTGTGCGATCATCAGCATAGGTAGAGTTTACGGAAATGTAGTATTGGTCCTGGTACTCGATAATATCGTTCATCTGTGTTGGCCTTTAGTTATTAAGTGCAATGTATGCGTCGTCTACCCGACCGTGCGAAAGGTTTCGTACCATGTGGATACGTGGCTTTTGCCTGATCAGTCTCTGGTATAGCTCAACGTAGTTGTCTGCCATGCAGGAGACGGTGAAACGTTTTTCAAAGACTTTGCGACAGAGGCTTCTGTCGAAGCTGGCTAGTTTTGGTATACGCGCGACAGCCTGTTCGATAGAGTTGACGATAAATCCGGTAAGTCCCTCATCGATGACTTCGGGCACTGAACCACAGTTGAATGCAACTACGGGGGTGCCGTTTGCGATGGATTCGATCATAACCATACCGAAAGGTTCGGGCCAGTCGATCGGGAATAGGAGTGCTAATGCATTGCCGAGGAATTCACCTTTTTTGTCTTCGCCGATTTCGCCAATGAACTCTATGAGTGGGTGGTCGAGAAGAGGTTCGATAACTGTCTTGTAGTAGTTGAGGTCTGCCGCATCCACTTTTGCTGCGATCTTCAACTTGATTCCGGCTCTTTTAGCTATCTCTATGGCGCGGTCGGGTCTTTTTTCAGGAGAGATTCTTCCGAGGAAGGCGAGATATCCGCCTTCACCTGTGCCAAGCCGATACAGATGCTCTGGCAGGCCGTGGTAGATGGTCTTTACCCAGTTGATGTTTGGCAGAGGCTTGCGCTGATCATTAGAAATAGAGACTACCGGCACATCTGTGAACTTTTGATAGAGCGGTTGCAGGTCAGGTAAGTCAAGCCTGCCGTGCAAAGTAGTGACGTGTGCATAGCGGGCGTTTTTTGAAAGCGGAAAATGGAGGTAGTCGTTATGGAAATGAATGATATCGAACTCACCCGCATGTTCCATAACCTGCTGTAGTTGAAGAATGTGCCAGGCGAGAGGATCTCTGCAATCCTTGTTTAGCCGGATTGCCTGCTTACTAACCGGAAAGATGGAGGCTTTGGTTACTGAATCTTCGGTGCCGAATACAGTGACTTTGAAGCCTTGGTTGACCAATTCGTCTGTGAGGTAAGCTACTACCCGTTCTGTGCCTCCGTACAGTTTTGGGGGAACGGCTTCATAAAGCGGTGGTACCTGAGCGATTTTCATAGAGAGCTATTTAGATTTCAACAATAATTTTCATTTTGCTGATATAAACACCTCTTCACATCCAAACACAACCCAACAGGTGTTTGTGCGCAATATTCAGTTGAAGTAAGTCATGATTTCAGTCATAAAACTGCGACTTTTGCAATTGCGGGGGACACAATAGCAATGCCAGTTGCTGAAGCCTGAATATTTGACAACAGAAGCGGGAAAAATTTACAGTGTGGCTGCAAAAAAATCAGTGGTGCTCATCAGAAAATTTCGAGAATGGGACCTGTATAAGACTAAGGATTTACAGAATTGGTGGAATTAACGAAAGTACAAGAGTGTGATTGAAGAAAAAGGTGTAAATTATACTTGAGTTAAACTGTGGAGGTTTCTATGAAATGGGCATTTCAGATTAAGGACAAGATGAAGGCGGCGGCTGTGCTGGCGGTTATCCTGCTGGTGATAATTAGCGGGAACTTTTTTATGAGAGAGCGTTTCTCGAGCCTTGACAAAACCATGGAGTCGATGCTGGATGACCGGCTGAAGCCGTCGGCCTATATTTATGAGATCAGCAACCACCTTTATGAAAAGCGGCTTGCTGCAGCAGGTGTGGGTGATGAAGCCAAGGCTGCTGCAGCCAGGACTGAACATGACAAGGCTATTAATACTCTTATCGCTCAATATGAGAAAACCTACCTCACAAAAGATGAAGAGAAGCAGTGGCTGAACTTCAAGAATAATCTTGCTGAGTATAACATGCTTGAAGGCCGCACAGATGTCTCCAATGCCGCAACTGCAGAAGAATTTGAGCAATTATTGGGGGATCTTCATGCCTTGAGCAAAATACAGCTCCGGGAAGGCAGTGACCTGAGGAATGACACCAAAACAATTGTAAGTAATACAATGATGGTGTCGGTGCTTGAAATTTCCTTGCTTACAGTGTTGGGTCTGTTTACGCTGGTAATAATCAGCACCTCAGACCGGCGCATATTCCGGCAATACCAGAAGGATATCAAATTGAACTAGCTGGCCTGACGCACTATGTGACTGGCACTGGAAAGTAGATGCAAAACTTAGCGCCTTTGTTAAGTTCACCCGTTGCTGTAATGAGTCCTTTGTGATTTTGTACTATTTTCTTACAAATGGCTAATCCGATGCCTGAACCTGAGGCACCAGAAGTGTTTCCAAGGCGTTGAAAGACCTCAAAGATTTTTTCAGCGTATTGTGCTTCAAATCCGCCTCCGTTGTCTTCGACGCAGACTCTGTAATAGTCCTTTCCGGCACCTGCATGAGTTTCAGGCAACTCATTGCTTTTGACCAGATCGCTCTTGATGGTAATTAACAACTTCCGTTCGTCACTTTTGTATTTGACAGCGTTATTGATCAGGTTATCAAAAAGCTGTTTACATTGAAAGGGTATTCCGTTGATTACCGGTAGTTCCGACACCTTAATCGTGTATTTTCCATCTTCGATCTCCTCTTCATGCTCCTTGACAATCTCGTCCAGAATGACTCCCAAATCGACCGGCTGAAACATATCAGAGGTGGAAGTTGCACGCGAGTATGCGAGCAGGTCTTCGATGAGTTTGCTGAGACGTTGCACGGCAGCTACTGATCGTGAAAGATAATCTGCAGACCGGGGGTCAAGTGCCGATGACGCATTGGCGCTGATGTATGAGTTGTAGAGATGAATCTTTCGCAAAGGCTCCTTCATATCATGAGAAGCGGCGTAGGCAAATTGTTCAAGTTCTTTATTACGGAATTCCAGGTCATTGCTGTATTCCCTTAGTTGATCCTCAGCCAGTTTTCGGGCTGTCAGGTCTCTTGTTACCTTAGTATAACCCATCACAGCCCCTTTTTTATCATGAAGTGCTGTGATAACAATACTGCCCCAAAACCTGGTACCATCCTTCCTCATACGCCAGCCTTCTGTGGCCGCTTTACCATTGAGGGCTGCTTGTTTTATAAGTCGTTGTGGGAGGCCTGTGCTTCTGTCTTCTGGTGTATAGAAGGTTTCAAAGCTTTTTCCTACGATTTCGTCTTCCCTATAGCCCTTGATTTTCTCTGCCCCTTTATTCCAGTTGAGGATAATACCGTTTTCATCGAGCAGAATGATTGCATAATCTTCTACCTCATCAACCATGCGATGGTAGCGTTCCTCACTCTTTTCCAGTTCTTCGTTCTTTCGTTTGAGATCGAGTGACTTCTCTTCGACTTTCTTTTCCAGCGACGCTGCCAGCCTACGGTACTTTTTTTCGCTGCTTCTGAGTGCCTGTTCCACTTTCTTGATTTCAGTCAGGTCTATGAGAAGATTGATCGCGCCGATCAAATTTCCTGCAGCATCAAAAAGTGGTTGTGGGAAAGGAGCCACGTTGCGTTTGGATCCGTCGGGCCTGACTACTACGATCTCCTCGTTCAGCACTGCCCTTTGTTCCCGCAGGCAAACTGCCATTGGGCACTGATCCAGTGGCAAGTCAGAACCGTCCGGGCGCATTATGCTAAAAGATCCACACCAGGTATCTGAGCCGACAATGGGTTCCCTTCCCCATAGTTCAGCAGCGGCTTTGTTAAACATTGTGATTGTTCCCGTCTCGTCGGTGGTGTAAACCGGCGCATTCAGGCTATGAATTATTTGCCTGTGCAGACTCTCACTTTCTTTCAGTGCTTTAGTTGTTTCCTTTAGGCTGGTAATGTCCTGAAATATATTAATTGAACCAGTTTGCTCACCAGTATCGTTAAATATCGGGTTGATATTCACATGAGCGTAGAACCGGGAACCATCAGGACGCTCTACAAGTGCCTCAAGGTTTCGGAACGACTGGCCAGTTTTCAGCGATATGGCCATAGGCGTCTCTTCCGGAGTAAGTAATTTATCTTCATCGAGCCAGACCTTGTAGCAAGCACAAAACCTTATGAACTCGGAGTTCAGCTCAGGCCTGTAACCCCAGAGTTCTGCGGCAACCTCATTATAGTAGGTGATTTTACCAGCTGTATCACAAGTATAGACACCGGCAGGCAGTGC
>JAFAAT010000256.1 GCA_023426425.1 Bacteroidota bacterium
CCTGCGACCCCTGTGATCCAGGTAGTCGACCTGTAGTTTTCTCGCAGTTCTTGGACCGGTTACGCTTATACGCGCATAATTCCCTGTAGTAACCAATG
This sequence comes from Bacteroidota bacterium, assembly GCA_023426425.1. Lineage (GTDB taxonomy): Bacteria > Bacteroidota > Bacteroidia > Chitinophagales > Chitinophagaceae > JAFIGV01. The sequence continues at coordinate 99 of JAFAAT010000256.1, forward strand.
TACCGGGCTCCCTATAGCGGTTCCTCCGCTCCCTCAACCTTGGCTTTACGCTCGAAGAGCTCAGCGGAGACACCGTGATATCAAACATTAGCTTTGTCTTCCGCTCTAGCCTGATAATCTCACTGAAATGCCTGTCACCTGTCAGAAATATCACAGGCTGTTTTACGCTATCTGCCACAAAATCCAACAACTCTTTGTACTCAACGGGATAGTGTACAAGCCCCTCACTGCGGTCAAGAGGATTCAATATCTGGCTTCCATTAAAAATGATGCTGAATGTGGACGTCGTGTCTTTACTAAGCTCATCTTTCAGCCACTTCATTTGCTGGGATCCCCACATCAATTTCTTCTTATTTGGAATTAGGAACCACCGGTAGTCCCAAAGCTTTTCACTGCTGCGCCACCAGCGGTCATCAAGCAATATAAACTTCACGTCCTCATGTCGGAACGTAGTATAAATTCCATTCTGCCCGTCGCCATACGATGGATTGTCCGGCCACGTCTCTGTAAATATTTCTCTTGCCGCCTGCTTCAAAGCAAAATGCCGGTCACTGTTGTTGGGACCATAGTCATGGTCATCCCAGACTGCATATTCAGGAAAGGGTTTTTCTGCCAGTCGCCTCATCACATTGGCATTCCTTACATATTCCACACGTGCTTTCATCCCAGCTTTTGATTCCAGGTCCTCCGCTCCATAGTACCAGTTGTCTCCCAGCCAAAGCATGAAGTCTGCATCTTCCCGGGCCATAGAGTAATAGATCGAAGTATCCGCGCCATACCTTATGCCTGAACTGTCCTCAAGATTTCTGTCCAGGTACGCACAGGAACCAGTAATAAATCTAAAATCTGCCGGAGCACCCTGCGTGTGGTTTTGCCCCCGCGCCCCAATCCAGCCTGTCAGTAAAAGCAGCGTAATTATCAGTCTCAATGGCCTCTAAATTGAATCGTAATGATAGCTAAAAATATCCTGCTAACCGTCCTTTATACCACGGCTACAAACAAAGAGGGAATTGATTACTTTTGACACTCAAAAAAGTAAACCGAACCGTATTTATGGCTGAAGCGATTCGTATGCCACTGCTCAGTGACACGATGAAAGAAGGGGTTATTGCTACCTGGCACAAGAAAGTTGGAGATAAGGTGAAGAGTGATGAGGCAATTGCTGACGTGGAAACAGACAAAGCAACCATGGAAGTGCTGCCCTATGTAGACGGTACCCTCCTTTACATCGGTGTGGAAACCGGCAAGGCTGCGAAAGTAAACGACATTATAGCCATCATTGGCAAGGAAGGTGAGGATTACAAGTCTCTGCTAGACGCAGAACCCAAAAAAGATCAACCTCAGCAAGCTCCCGCCTCTGAAACTAAGAAAGACGCTCCTGCTTCCCCACAAAAAGCCGAAACCAAAGCACCCGACCCTAAGGATGCTACGGTTATTAGGATGCCGCTTCTGAGCGACACTATGAAAGAGGGCAAAATCGTCGCCTGGCACAAGAAAGAAGGCGATAAAGTCAAGAGTGATGACGTACTCGCTGATGTCGAAACCGATAAAGCCACTATGGAGGTAATGCCCTACGTAGACGGAACTCTTCTCTACCTTGGTGTAAAAGAAGGTGAAGCTGCTAAAGTCAACGACATCATAGCGATTGTGGGTAAGCCCGGAACCGACATCACCGCATTCCTGAAAAACGATATTGCCACTCAAAATCAGGAAGCAGAGGGTCAGCCGAAATCTTCAGACCATGCAGGTGTACAGGCGCAGGCAACAGTGACTTCCAATGCAGAACAAACCGAATCCCCTGCCGATACAGACGATAGAATCAAAGCTTCTCCCCTGGCTAAAAAACTGGCCCAGGAAAAAGGTATCGACCTTCAGGCTGTTAAGGGCAGTGGCGATAACGGAAGGATTATCAAACGTGATATAGACAATTTCAAGCCTTCGGCACAACCAGCCTCTGGGCAACAAAAAGCATCTGCAGCAATCCCATCCTCTGCTTCTACAGGTCAGGAAGGTCATACAGACCATTCCTTGTCCCAAATGCGTACCGTAATCGCAAGAAGGCTTGCTGAAAGCAAGTTTTCTGCGCCGCATTTCTACCTCAAGATGTCGGTGACTATGGACCAGGCCATGAAAGCTCGTAAAGCTATCAACGAGGTTTCTCCGGTAAAAGTCTCCTTCAATGACCTTATTATAAAGGCCGCAGCCATGGCCCTGAGAAAGCATCCTGAGGTAAACAGCTCCTGGATGGGAGACTTCATCCGCCAGCATCACCATATTCATGTCGGTACTGCAGTTGCCATTGATGAGGGTCTGATCGTGCCCGTAGTAAAGTTCGCCGACCAGAAATCGCTCTCCCAGATAGCTGAAGAAGCTAAATCTCTCGCAGAGAAAGCAAGAAATAAAAAGCTGCAACCACAGGAATTTACCGGTAATACCTTCACAATTTCCAACCTGGGTATGATGGATATCGATGAATTCACAGCCATCATCAATCCCCCGGATAGCTGCATCCTCGCAGTAGGGAAAATCACTCCTACACCAGTAGTGGAGAATAATCAGGTGGTAATCAGACAAATCCTAAAACTCACCCTCAGCTGCGATCATCGCATAGTCGACGGTGCCGTAGGCTCTCGATTCCTCCAAACTTTGAAAGCCTTCCTGGAAAACCCGGTTACCATGCTGGTCTAGTCGGGAAAATTAATATTTAGCAGAGATGCTACCCGACAGATAGGGTAGCATCTCTTTGTTTATATACGCTTGAAAATTGCACAGTTTTTGCAGGTTACCTTATGCAGAATAGGGTATTAATCTTAGGGGGACTGTCGCCCACCAATGCCTTACCCTCGCTTCAATCATCCTTCCATCTAAGGCCATTTCACAACCCCGAATTCCATACCGATTCCAAAGCCAAACCATACCAACTCCATATCAACTCCATATCGTTGACGAGACGTTAACGAGTCAACATAAAGACTTGACCACTACCTCTTAAGCTTCGAGCCAATTTTCAACTCTTCATTTAGTGGTTCATCAATCACACCTGGTTTGCAATCGGTCACAAAAAAAAGCTGCCCGAACACGAGCAGCCTTATCAGATTTAATCCCCATTAGAAACCTATGATAACGCAGGTGAGGCATTGTTCCTCGGCCTTTCGTTCTTTAAGTGCATATACCAGTAAACCGGGAATGCAAATGCTGCAAAGAACACCAGAAACACCACCCACATCACTTTCTGCCCCGCCGGCAGGTTTGTCTTGGTCCACACATGCCAGATCAGGTAAAGCATAACTGCAAACGTGACAATGCTTGCAAGCGCAAGTGTAATGAACAACGATGTATAATTCTCTGCAGTTTGTCCTGCCATCGCAAAGTGTTCTTCCAATCGCTTATCAGCAATAAAATTCCCAAGTATCGCCATGTAGTAAATTATCCAGCCTACAAACATCACAAGTGGGGCCCAACTCATTATAGCGAGTTTCGTTGAATTCCTGTTATCTGTCCTGTTATCCATGATTCATCGTATTGTTCCGGATATAGAATTCAAAAAACTGTGCCCCAATAAGCCTAAATCGCTGAGTCTTCAGCTTGAAAAGCCCAGCCACATGCCCGGACGCACTTCTTTAACGTTCTCCACTAAACCTTTGTTAATTTGCAGGAATTTTATGAAGGATCAGAAAATTGGTATTCTCGGTGGTGGTCAACTCGGCGCTATGCTTCTCCGCTCAGCCATCGACTTTGGAGTGGATATCTCAGTAATGGACAAAGACCCTCAGGCTCCTTGTGCGCAATACACCAGCAAATTCACCTCAGGCGACCTCAGGGATTTCGACGCAGTGTACAACTTCGGCAAAGGGTTGGATATCATCACAATAGAAATTGAGGCTGTCAATACTGATGCATTAGCCAGGCTTCAGCAAGAAGGGGTAAAAGTGCATCCCTCACCACAAGTGATCAGCACCATTCAGGACAAGCACCTTCAAAAACAGTTTCTGCAGCAGCATGGCCTGCCAGTCTCTCCCTCCGTCCTCATCAACTCCAAAGATCAACTCAAAGACCAGATCACTAACTATCCTGTCTGCCTCAAACTCTGCCGCGACGGATACGATGGTAGGGGCGTCATGGTCCTTAAATCCGAGACAGATATAGACCAGGCTTTCGATGCGCCCTCAATTTTGGAAGAATATGTTGCCATAGACCAGGAACTCGCAGTCATCGTAGCACGTAACGAGAGCGGCGAGGTAGTCACTTACGATCCGGTAGCAATGATCTTTGACGACAAAGCACATGTCCTGGATTATCAGCTTTGTCCCGCAGATATCAACGCACAAACTGTCACGGCAACTAAAGAACTGGCCCGGAAAACTGCAGAAGCCTTACAACTTGTAGGAATCATGGCGGTAGAGATGTTTCTGACAAAGGACGGGAACATCCTGGTAAACGAGCTCGCTCCCAGACCTCATAACAGCGGGCATCATAGCATCGAGGGCTGCGTCACCTCCCAGTTCGAACAGCACCTGAGAGCCATCCTCAACCTGCCTCTCGGAGCCACTACCATCACAGCACCCACCATCATGCTCAATCTGCTTGGAAACAAAGCGCTGGCAAACGGTGTACCAGGCATGTCAGAACTGCTCTCAAAAGAGGGTGTCCACCTTCACTGGTATGGAAAAGCCTTCCGCACCGGCAGAAAGCTTGGCCATATAACAGTCAGAGGATCAGATATGGACAAGGTGAAAACAATCGCACAACAAGTCAAGAATTTCTTAAACACTAATAATGAGTAATCCTAAGGTTGGTATCATCATGGGCAGCAGTTCAGATGCCGCAGTCATGCGCCCTGCAAAAGACATCCTGGAACAGTTCGGAATCCCCTGTGAATTCACAGTTGTTTCTGCACATCGAAGCCCACAGCTCATGTTCGACTATGCAGCTGAGGCATCTGAAAGAGGGATCAAAGTAATCATCGCTGGTGCTGGCGGAGCAGCCCACCTGCCGGGTATGGTAGCAGCAATCACCACTCTTCCCGTCATAGGCGTGCCGGTAAAGTCCTCCAATTCGATTGATGGGTGGGATTCACTGCTCTCCATCGTTCAGATGCCCAACGGTGTCCCCGTCGCTACCGTAGCCATAAATGCTGCCTACAATGCAGGTCTCCTGGCTGTGCAGATGCTAGCCATCCATGATGACACACTTGCTGCTAAACTCAGGGAATATAAAAAGCAGAATCTTGAGAAAGTGCATGAAATGCGAAGAACATTAGGTTAGCAGAGAAACCAGCGGTTCAGAAACATTACTTTACAAAGCATCTATTACAATATTTATTTACAAAGCCTCTAAAGTGCAACGGTTTGCTATTTTTGTATTAAATAAATATTAGAACATGAATAAAACTCTGCTTTCTACTGTCGCTATGGCAGCTATGTTACTGATTGTTGCCTGTGGTAAAGACGAAGACAATCCTGCTCCGCCTGCTCCTCAAAGCAAGGTAATGTTTGTTAACGCCTTCATGAGTGTCGACAGCCTGCGAGCTCAAATCAACGATACCACAGTCGTAGGTGCTAACGCCCTCGCCTACCTGAACAAAACAGGCTATATTACTACGACTCCTGGTTCGAAAAAGCTGGGATTTAGGCTGACGTCGTCAGGTGCCTCATTTCTTGACACCACATTAACTCTTTCAGCTGACAATGCGTACTCTGTCTACACTTCAGGTGACATTACCGGCTTTTCACTTATCGTAACTCAAGACGACTTGAGCCTGCCAACTACAGGAAATGCCAAAGTTCGATTCATAAATCTTAGTCCGGATACCACAGGCTTCAATGCATACGTAGGAATCGGAGATACTGCCACCTTAGGTACCAACGTAGGGTTCAAAGAGGCAACAGCATTCAAACAGTTTGCACAGGGTAGTTACAACATTTTACTCCAGAATTTCAAACAATTGCCAGACGTGGAGACTATTGGAGGCTTCCAGCTGACTGCAGGAAAGGTATATACGATTCTTCTAACCGGTAGACAATCATCTACAGGTACTTTCGAAAGAAAGGCAACTGTAATTACAAACGAATAGGTAGCATTGTCAGATAAACAAGCGGGGCTAAACTACACGTCTAGCCCCGCTTGATTTTTTAAAAGGGATTGTCACAGCACAGCCTTTCACCGCTGAAAGGGAAGCACACCCTTTTTACAATACTGAAAAAAGCTGTGCCAGGTTGAAACGCTATCCTTCGTCGATTAAGGTTAGTGCCTTGTTTCACCCAGCAGTCCTGCACATTTCGGGGAGTTGTTGTAGAAGCTGAAATACGTGTGCTCTCCACTTTGTCAAAGAATTGCCAGCAACTCCAGTAGGGGCTACTGTTAAAGATTTATTATTGTCGCGAACATTCCAAAACCTTTTTCTGTGCACTTGATATTGAAATTCAACTCAATGTTACTGAGTAACTGATCTGTTTTGCACTGACTTTCCTCAAATTAGTTCGTTACTGGCACTGGTCTTTCTCTCCGATTTTCAGGCAAGCAATTTTGCCGGGCAATTTGATCAGAAATGTAAAACCCAAGACTATGAAAAATTTAATGACTTTAATGACAGGAATGGCACTAAGCTCGGTACTTTTCACTTCGTGCAGCAAAGACAAATTTGAAGTACCAATGAACTCAGGTAATACTGCAGCAAGTCCTGCGGCTACAATCGAGATTACCGAATCTCCTACCGCACGTTTATCTACGGCTTACCTCAGGACCAACTCAATTCTCGCTTTCGAAAATGGAAAGGGCATATTTAGTGATGCCGGCATGAGGAGACCCGATTTATTAGTTCCCATTGGCACCCGTTACGCTGACCTGGAACGTCGGGAATACAACCAGTTCAAGTTTCTGGTTCGGGCAGTTCCTAATACAGACGAGCCATCAATGTATTTGAAAGGTGAGGTGAATATAAACGGTGAAAGACTGCCTTTTGAATTTTCAACAATGAGAGCTGTAGAGCTTATCGGAAACAAAGAGTTCCAGAGAGTAACAGATGACGTAACGTTCGCTGAGTTGTTGGGTTTGGATGTTACCAAACTTCCTGAACATACAACAGCAGAAATGTGGCGCCAGGCTGCAGAACAGGCGGGCAGCGGCAATATAATCCGCATTTCAGATGAATCAAACAATGCGCTTTTTTCAGCCTTCGTTAGAGGTATGCAGGAGCAGATTAGTTTTGAAATGCACTAATGCCAGCTGAACAGAACTGGACGAAGGCAGATGCAAATAGTATCTGCCTTCGCTATTTTTGCAGCCATGACTCCCGAAAGAAAGCAAAGGATCGAAAATGTGCTTAGTCACCGTCAGCCCGACCTCGCAGTATTACTCGAAAATGTACATGATCCACACAATATCTCTGCTGTTATGCGCACCTGTGACTCTGTTGGTGTCCAGGAAGTATATGTGCTTAATACCCGCATTCCACGCCATAAAAAGTTTGGTAGCAAAAGCTCTGCAAGTGCCGCCTCCTGGTTAACTATCCATCAATTCGAGAAAATAGATGAGTGTTTTTCCCGGATCAGGGCTAAGTACGATAAGATTTTTGCAACTCATCTTGGTGCCAGTTCCGCGAGTCTATACGAACTTGATCTTACAGAGAAGGTGGTGCTGGTCTTTGGCAATGAACATAGTGGTGTTTCTGATGAAGTACTCGAATTGTGCGATGGGAATTTTTTGATACCACAAGTCGGAATGGTCAAATCACTAAACATTTCAGTCGCTTGTGCAGTGAGCCTCTATGAAGCCTACAGACAAAGAGCACAGAAGGGCTACTATGACGGCCTAAGCAGGATGGGCACAGAAACCATTGCGGAACTATCTTCCCGCTGGGAAATCACACAATGAAAAAAGGTCCTGCTCGCAGGACCTTCAAAAAAAATATCAATTTACTTAGTTGCCGAGGTAGGTTTTAAGTAATGAGCAACGGCTTGCAGACCTCAATTTCGTAATGGCCTTGTCCTTAATCTGACGAACACGTTCCCTGGTTAACGAAAACTTCTCACCAATGTCTTCAAGGCTCATCGGATGCTCCACACCATACCGAAATAAAGTTTAATCACATCCCTTTGCCTGTCTGTAAGCGTGCTTAGAGAACGCTCAATTTCACAACGCAAAGAATCATAGTGCGCAAGGTCAGTGTCAGCAGAGTCTGCGTTTGGATTTTCCAGTACATCCAGCAGGCTGTTGTCCTCACTGTCAGCAAATGGTGCATCTACTGACACGTGACGGGCAGCTACTCCTAAAGTAGTTTCCACTTCTTCAGTGCCTATTTCAAGGATCTCTGCAAGTTCCTCTGTCGATGGTTCACGCTCAAACTCCTGTTCAAGCTGTGAGTAAGCCTTGCTTATCTTGTTCGACAGACCTACCTTGTTAAGAGGCAGTCGAACAATACGTGACTGTTCAGCCAGAGCTTGAAGAATAGATTGTCTAATCCACCAAACAGCGTAGGAGATGAATTTGAAACCACGCGTTTCATCGAAACGTTGAGCCGCTTTTATCAGACCAAGGTTACCCTCATTGATAAGATCACTGAGCGAAAGTCCCTGGTTTTGATATTGCTTGGCCACAGATACCACAAAGCGCAGGTTAGCCTTGGTAAGCTTTTCCAGCGCGCGCTGATCACCTTGTTTAATCCGGATGGCTAATTGTACCTCCTCTTCCGGAGTAATCAGGTCTACCTTGCCGATCTCCTGTAGATACTTTTCAAGAGACTGGCTCTCACGATTGGTAATGGACTTCGTGATTTTTAGTTGACGCATTGACATAGGCGAGTTGTATTTTGGTGTGTAATAATGAGAAGTGTAAGATGGTTGGAAAGGGAGGTGAATGACATTTGTATGGCAAATCTAAAGGCTGAGTCAATTCAACCCAAATAAAATTAAGGATTTCTTAACAGCTATTTTCCAACGTTTTCAGCATTGTTTAGCCGGTAAGCGGAATTAAACTGTTTTAAAATTTTGATTGTTCCTTTGTTTTTTTATTATTGCAGCCTAAGAGTTTAATCAGTGAATACATCCGCGATGAAGAAAAAAATCATGTACACGTTAGAGTTCCCCATTCGTTGCTCTCCTCCGATTCTTTACGAATTCCTCTCTACACCGGTGGGTCTGCAGGAATGGTTTGCGGATAAAGTTGATCAACGTGACAGTCACTACTTCTTCACCTGGAATGGTGCTACAGATACTGCCGAAGTCGTAGAATACGTTGAGAATGAGTATATCGTGTATCGCTGGGACTACTATGACGAAGATGAGTTTTTCGAGTTTAGAATTGAACAAAGTCCCATCACTAACGAGACCATCCTAAAAATCACCGACTTTGGTGATAAAGCTGATCTGAAGGATGCAGAAAGACTATGGAACTCTCAGGTCAATGATTTGAAACATAGAATCGGCGCATAGGAGCCACAGCTTCCAATACTAAGAAAGAGCCAGCAGCCTGGCTCTTTCTGTATTTCAACGGGGACGGAAGTTACTTACACGACTACCGATTCCGACAGATCTTTCAACTTTCCCAGCGCCTGTGGCCAGGTCTTGAGCATATATTCCCTGTATTCCTCCGTTACATCCGTATCCACTATCATTTCAGTACCTCCGTCCTTTTCATCTAAGGTGTAATTTTCCATAGCACCTGCCCACTCCTTAGTTTTTGGGCTGTCATAGTCTTCCACGCCGTTATCCAGCATTCCCACATGTTCTATAGACATGTACCGGGACGGCACAGCATCTGCTACCCTGGAGATCATGCCGTTACCCGAGCCATCCAGGAAAAGGATTTTGCTGCCTTTTTTCCAGTCCGTTTGTGCATGGGAGCCTTCTGAGAAAGCAGATGTCCATTGACGATAGGTGCTATCGTTTAGTAGTGTTTCCCACACCACTTCCTTTGGTGCGTTTATAAACGTCTTGAATTGTAGTCGTACCAATAGCTTAAGTGTTTTGTACAACAAATATCGGTATTGCTGTTTCTGACTTGGAGGGTGTTTGCGTCAGAATTGAAGTCATTTGCGACTTATTGAAATCTGCTTTACTACGAAGAAAAAAGCCAGACATCATCTGCCTGGCTTTCCAAATTATTAATAGATCTGTTTACCGCACCACAACCTTCTGTGTAATAATGCGCTCTGAAGTTCGGAACCTCAGTTGGTATACGCCCGGTGGTAACGACTCAATGTTAAAGATCTTCGCGTGGTAGCCAGCGCTAAGCTTTTGAGGGGAAACTAATGACTGAATCAGACGACCGTCAAGACTGATCAGGTCAATACTTCCGTTGCTTGCTTCTTCCAGGTACGTCTTTACTGTGAGCTGCTGACTAGCCGGGTTGGGGTACACTTCCAACAACTGCTGTCCTCGGTAGTAGGTAGCAGGCACAGAGGTGATGGCGTTGCTGTCTATCACGATGTTTTCATCACCCGGCTGGTAAAGCGAATAGATGAAGTACACAAGCAGCATCTCGTCAGTAGTGGCTTCACCCAATGAGACATTCTGTGGAGGATTGCTCGGATTCCAGATATTGTTCGCCGTGTTGTCGTAGAATGCATTTGCATACAACTTAGTACCACCGACCACTTTCTGAATCCGGGGGAACATATAGAACCCTTGCCAGTGAAAGTTCCAGTCATTGATGCGAATGAACTTCTGTGTATCATTGGATGGAGTGATACCAAAGCAGGAAATACTACGTCCAATCATATGCATATGGGGAGCTACGCCCAGCACGGAGGCATTCAGGAAGTTTGGTACGTCAAATTTGGCGGTGAAGGTTTTTGTCTGGTTGGCAGGAATGAATAAGGGACCGTTTTGCAATGCAACATCATGATTAAGTGCCGGATCAATGAACACGCTACGAACGTTTGAAGCCGTAGAAAAAAAGAAATTGATCTTAGTACTGTCCTGCATCCCCTGGCTACCTGAGGGGTAGTGAATCTGGATGATGATATCCGCATTCTTAGGAAGACGGACACCAAAACCAGCAGGATATTTCAGTGGTGATGTGCCGGGAACCCAGCCACCCAGAAGTATGGCGGCGTTTGTGCCTACACCACCAAAGCTGGTATAGCCTGGGCCTGGGTCAGCAGCATCCAGCGAGGCACAGGCACCGGTGGTATCAGCATACACAAGGACGTGATGGACAATACTACGGTTGCCAGGTATGGCTTCAAATGCACTGATGTATTTATCAACGGAAAAGCCACTTGGGACAACAAAACACCGGTACACATCGCCGTTCATCGCAGTTGAGGTATAGTGCGGAATTTGTGCCACGAGATCCGGTGTTCCCGGAAGATCTCCTGTGCTGTTAAATACGGGTGGGGGAGGTGCCAATGTAGGATCGCCCTGTGGTTTGCCTCCGTTCACCCAATTAACAATCTTGTCGATTTCATCCTGTTTCAGCAGACGCTCATGCGCCAGCCTTTTATAGGTAGGGTCAGGCGGCCAGGGAGGCATACGTCGCGCCTGTACTGCCGAACTAATGGCAGAACCGTAGGTCACTGCATTCTGGTAGCTCACCAGCTCAAAAGGGGCGATGCCACCGGTGCGATGACACGATACACAGTTATTATAGAGGATGGGTGCAATACTCGTGCTCCAGTCAGGTGTTTGCGCCTGAACTGAGACCGAAGCCGCAAGGGCAGCCAATAATATTTGATACCTTTTGAACATAATAAGGAATTGAGAGCTACAAATTAATAATTTTATTTATGGTGCTGGCATTTTTTCCCTGGCACGATTTCAAATGATAGCTTTTGATGCTTAAGGCAGTTCGGGTTAGAATTCAGAAGTTTTTTGCAGCATTAGGACTGCTGTCCGTTGAGATGCTTGTGGTGCTCGTGCTTTTCGTACTGGCGGTATTGTTATTTGGATTCTTTGTAAAGCAGATTTTTATTGATCATCAGGATGATTTTGACTATAGAGTTTTTAGCTGGTTGGAAACAAAGGTGACACCTCTGAACACTGGCCTTATGGAGGCAATTACTTTTCTGGGCACCCATACGTTTCTGATACCGGCGAATCTTATTCTAATTGCTTATTTTCTGCTTATCAGGAGACATCGATGGTATTCAATCAAAGTAGCTTCTATTGCGCTTAGCAGCACGGCCCTGATGTTCATTCTAAAAACCTTCTTTTCCCGGCAACGTCCACTAATTCCCCTCCTGGAACCGGCACTCGGATACAGTTTCCCGAGCGGCCATTCCTTAATGAGCTTTGCGTTCTACGGGCTGCTTATTTTCTTATCCTATAAATACATTGAGAATCGGGCCGTCAAATGGATCGCAATCGGGTTTTTCGGAGTACTCATCCTCTTAATAGGATTTAGCAGAATTTACCTTAGAGTACACTACTTCAGTGATGTCCTTTCCGGCTTTGCTGTGGGTATTATCTGGCTTACCATTTCACTATGGATATTGAACAGGCTGGAAAAATACAGCAAACGAAATATTGAACCAGTCCTGGAAGAGGCTGAAAAGGAAGCCTGAATCCAAACAAACTCAATCTAAAAACAGAAACCGCCTGACGGCGGTTCTGCAATTTGGTCTTCCATAAAAGAAGATTAATAAAGCGGATTGCCTTCTTTATCCAGCTCTACCATATCATAACCCATAACTTTCAGTTTTTCCCACACCTTCGACTTGTCGCCGACCAGAATGATATTCATCTTATCAAGGTCAGGAGCGTATTTGCCAGCCAAGGCATTCAGGTCTTTCAAAGAGAGTTTTTCGAGTAGGGCATTCTGCTCTTTGGTGAAGGTAGCTGGCAGATCGTACTCGAGAATCTGACTCAGGAAGCTTGCCTTCTGAAATGCTGCCTCATATTTGCGTGCATCACTTTGACCCATAGACTTGCGCGTGAATTCCAGCTCCTGTGTGGTAGCACCTTTTGTTTTATAGTCGCGGAGAATCTTTACGATATCTACCAGTGCACTGTCTGTAGCGTCGGCTTTGATGCCTGCGCTAAAGCTATAAGTACCTGTGTATTTATCACCATCAAAGAAGCCCCGGGCCCCATAAGTCCAGCCTTTTTCCTCGCGAAGGTCAAGGTTCAGGCGGCTGTTGAAAGCACCGGCAAGAGGATAGTTCATCACACCTGCTTTGAAATAGTCACCAAGGGCGTCGTATTTCAACCCGGTTACATAACCAACCCGGAATTCTGTTTGTGCAGCGTTGGGCACATCTACAAAGTAAATCTTGGTCTTTTCTATTTGAGGTGCTGATTTGATCTCAGGCAGCTTTACGAGTTTTTCCGGAATTCTTTCAAGGAAGGCAAGCTTTGGAACCACCTCTTCCTTGGAAACGTCACCAACGACGATCACCTGTGCATCTTTCCTGGAAATATAGTTGTCGTAGTAGCGTTGTACGTCAGCCAGCGTAATGTTTGACAGGGTTTTCTCCGTGCCGTATGCAGACCAACCGAGTACATTATCTGAACCAAATAAAACCTTCGGATAAACAACAGAAGCGACGTAGTTGGGACGGTTCATAGCATTACGTATGCTTTCCATCATCCGCTTCTTATTCATTTCGAAGCTCGCTTCTGTAAACCTCGGATTGAGTAAACGCTCTTCCAGAAGTTCAAGCGTTTTGTCCAGGTTCTTCTTAAGTGACTGAACATTTACTACAGTGGCGTCATCTGTCGTGTAGACGTTGATACTGCTTCCCAGTTTGTCAAGTGCATTGCTGAATTGCTCTGCTGTGTAGTTCTTTGTGTCTTCACCCATCATAGTTGAAGTGAGACTTGCAAGACCAACCTTCGTGGGATCATATGCATCCATGAGACGGCCTCCCTTGAACTTGAGTTGCATAGACACCATCGGAATCTCATCGGACTTAGTGCCAATTGCTTTTACCGAACCGGCTATGTTTGCTCTCCAAAATTCAGGTACAGAAACGACAGGATTCGGACCATTGCCAGGCATTTTACTACGGTCGAAATTGTCTTTTGCTTTTACATACTTCAGACCTTCATAGCCATAATCAGGAGCGGCGTAGCCTTCGGTAGAAACTGTATAGTTATCTTCAGCAGCTTTGTTGTCTTCGTTACCTTTTGTAAGAACGCTTACCACCACTGCATGTCCGCCCTTGATGTATTGCTGGTAGGCTTTCATGACATCTTCTTTGGTAACAGACGTATACATTTTCAGAGTAGTACCGATGAAGTTTGCATTTCCAGTGTAGGTCTCATAAGCCGCAAGCTGCGATACTTTACCTGAAACATTCTCGAGCCGACGAATAAATTGAGCTTCCATGCCTGAGCGGAATTTCTCAATGTCTTCATCTGTAACCCCCCGCTGTTCAAATTCTGCAAACGCTGCACGCACCTGTTGTTCAATTTCGCTTAGTTTTTGCCCGGGAAAGGGAGTAACAGTTATCGTGAATTCGCCGGAAAGTTCGGAGGTAGAATTGTATACTGTTACATTCACTGCTTTTTGGGACTTCACCAGGTTCTGATAGAGAATTGAGTTCTTGCCTTGTCCAAAGATCTCTGCAAAGCAGTCGAGTGCTACTTCCTCCTTACTAAACTGTTGTGGGGTAGGATAGACCATCCGAAGCTGTGGCAGCTTGGCGTAGTTGTCCATCATGGAAACATAGCGATCCTTCTCAAGCTTTGGCAGTGGAAGCTTAACCGGAGTAACTTCGGGTCCGCGAGGGATTGAACCGAAGTATTTTTCTGCGAGCTTCACCACTTCTTTTGGATTAACATCACCACCTACAGTGAGCACGGCGTTGTTCGGTCCATACCAGCGAAGGAAAAAGTTTTTGAGGTCACCTACATTCACCCTGTTCAGGTCTTCAATGTATCCGATGGTCAGCCAGGAGTATGGATGGCCATAAGGATAGAGGTTTTTGGCTGCAACCTCACCCACCAGTCCATATGGTACGTTGTCATAGCGCTGGCCACGTTCGTTCTTTACAGTAGCGCGCTGAATCTCGAATTTCTTCTGTGTAACGGCATCCAGCAGGAATCCCATGCGGTCAGCCTCAAGCCAGAGCATTTTTTCTAGCTGATTGCTCGGAACAGTTTCGAAATAGTTCGTGCGGTCCCGGTTGGTTGTTCCATTCAATGTGCCACCTGCTTCAGTGATGATTTTGAAATGCTGTTCGTCAGCAACATTGTCTGAACCCTGGAACATCATATGCTCAAAGAAGTGAGCAAAACCGGACTTGCCGATTTCCTCGCGGGCGGAGCCTACGTGATAGGTAACATCTACATGCACAATCGGATCTGAATGATCTTCGTGCACGATAACAGTTAAGCCATTGGGAAGTACATACTTCTCATAGGGGATGACAACTTCATTTCCTTTTTTTGTGATCTTTTCTACCAGCTTTGCCTGGGCGAGAACTGCCGAGGGGTTGCAGAGCACTGCAACTGCCGATAAGCTTAACAAAATACGCTTCATTAAAATGATTTTGGATATGGTAAAAATACGACTAATAACCCGGTTGCTGGGGGGATTTTTCAGGGGAAAAGCAATACAGAAGCCGGATTTGGCTAAATAAGCGGTCTAATTTTCGTTATTTGGAGGACTGTTCCGCTTTCGACGTAAGGTAATAGTCATTGGACTGCGTACGGGTTTTTCATCACCAAGTATCAAGCCCCATTGTCTGAACGAGTCAGAATGATCGAAAATTACTTTTAATATAGCCATAACCGGCAGAGAGAGAAACATACCTGCAACTCCCGCCATTGCACCACCAATGATAACTCCTGCGATGCTTGCCAGTGCATTAAGTCGGACTTTTGATCCCACAATGCGTGGCATCAGGATGTTGTTATCCAGGAACTGAACAGCCGCGATAGCAATGAGTACTGTGAAAATAGGCATGAGGTCCTGTGAGGATGTAAGGGTTAACAGCACCCCGATGATATTGCCTATCAGTGCACCCACATAGGGAATGAGATTCAGGAAAGCAAAGACCAGTCCGATGAGTAGTGCATGCTTGATGCCGAGGATCATCAACAAACCACCCAACAGCACAGTGATATAAGTAATTTGAATTAAAAGTCCAACAAGGTAGCTTTTGATGATCGTTTCAGTTTCCACTAATGTAGAATGAACATTCCTGTGGTCTTCTTCTCTGAACCAGAAGAAAACGAACTTCAGTAACAGGTTTTTGTAATACAGAATGAGGAAGGAATAAATAGGTACAAGGCCGATAAATACAAATACACCAGTGATGGTGAGTGCTGCACCGCTTAGGTAGTTGCTGGCATTGCCAACAAGGCCATTGCTTTGGGCACGCAGCCATTCCAGCTGTTGCTGGGTGGTGAAGTTTGTTTTTTCATTGATCCACGCGCTGATATTTCGCCAGTGGCCGTTAAGGTTTTCCTGGATGGCGGGGATGTCTGCTAGTAGCCTTGCTACCTGCATCCAGAAGAACCAACCTATGAAAACAAGAATGATGAATGCAGATAGCAGGGACAAACCGATTGCCAATACTTCCGGCAAACGTAAGTTTCGAAGCAGGCGGTAAACTGGCAAAAGAACAATGGCCAGAAAAAAAGCCATCAGGAACGGCGTGATAACTTCGCTGGCCTTAGTAAAAATGTACCCCAGGGCTAAAAGCCCCAGTAGTTCAATTGACCGTCTTACTGTCAACGGAAGATCTTTCATAAACGATTCTAAGATACAGGATTCTGCCTTGTGGTTGTAGTTGTGGAGTTGTATAGTCTGAATTCTGTTTTTCAGGGTTGCAAGGGTTCCGCAACCCTCCCCAAATCTGCGCCAGTAGCGGATTTGGGTATTCGGGAGGGTTGCGAAAATGCCCCAGGGAGCTTGTGTTATACATAGAAGAAAACGGCAAACTCAAAATGAAATACCCTGTAATGCTTTCTAAAACCTTTATAGTTAAGTCATAAAACACTCATACAAACGTCTTACAAGACCGTTAGTTAGCGGGCGTCACTTTCAGCCTTGTTTTTAGCGGCGCTACAACACATTGCTAGATCCTAAAATATGCGAAATCTCAACCCCTTGTGATCAGGCTTAGGGGTGTTTACCAACCGTCTCCATCAATCATATTGCCAAAGCCACCAAGGACACTACCTTCTCCTTTTCGCTGAACAGTGCCATACGCAAGGATACGACTGGCGAGCCTGCTAATTGGAAGTGTTTGAATCCAGACCGTGCCGGGTCCGCGTAAAGTAGCGAAGAATACGCCCTCTCCGCCGAAGATGGTGTTCTTTATACCTCCCACAAACTGGATATCGTAGTGCACAGTTGAAGTAAATGCGACGATACAACCGGTGTCAATTTTGATTAATTCTCCCGGTTGGAGTTGGCGCTCCATGACGTGACCACCGGCATGAACAAAGGCCAGTCCGTCACCTTCAAGTTTTTCCATAATAAAACCCTCGCCGCCGAAGAGACCAGTGCCGAGGCGTTTCTGGAATTCGATACCCACAGATACACCCTTTGCGGCACATAAAAAAGAGTCCTTCTGACAGATCACCCGTCCGCCCAGATTTAAGAGGTCGAGTGGGATGATTTTGCCAGGGTAGGGTGAGGCGAATGAAACCTTCTTTTTACCGTGGGCTACGTTTGTGTAGGCGGTCATAAAAAGACTTTCGCCTACGAGCAGACGCTTACCGGCAGAGAGCAGCTTGCCGAATATGCCGGTATTCTGTTGACTTCCATCGCCGAAAATCGTTTGCATCTCCACACCATCATCCATCATCATAAAGGAACCTGCTTCAGCAATTGCGGTTTCCTGCGGGTCCAGTTCCACCTCCACATATTGCATCTCTTCGCCGTAAATTCTGTAGTCTATCTCATGATTGGTACGCATCGCTAATCTTTTTTGCCAAAAATAATGGATGAAATGAAAACCTAAGCCCTGCAGGCTTGTGCCTTTTAATGTGCCTTTTAGAATCTTTAACTTTTAAAGACATCTTTTTAGAATAGCTTTGTTTCGCCAAATTATCTGTTGTGGAGGGCTGTAACGATTCAGTGAAAGCGTCGCACACCAGAACAATAGCATACTAGTACAACCCATGCCCGAAATCATAGAATTTTTTCAAAACCTCACTGATCCGCAGTGGATAATGCAGCACGGAGGCCTTTACCTGGTACTTCTGATCGTATTTGCTGAAACAGGATTATTCGTTGGTTTCTTTCTCCCTGGAGATCCATTACTATTCATCACAGGAATTATTATTGCACATACAGGTACTGCTGAAGTATCTTCCGTTACTGACCTGATCTATTGGGTGTTGCTTATTTCCGCTTCCGGCATAGTAGGAAATTATGTGGGCTATTGGTTTGGTAAGCGATCAGGAACCATGTTGATGGAGAAAAAGGATACCTGGTACTTCAAGAGAAAATATCTTCATCAGGCACATGACTTCTTTGAAAAAAGAGGTGGTGGGGCTATTATCATTGCCAGGTTTTTGCCGATTGTGCGGACCTTCGCACCTATCGTTGCAGGTGTTGTGGGTATGGATAGGAAGAAGTTCTCATTCTACAACATCGTCGGGTCTTTTATTTGGGTAGGAAGTATCGTAACAGCGGGTTATCTGCTTGGCGATAACGAGTGGGTAAAGGGCAACCTGGAGTACATCATTTTCGGTATCATAGGATTCTCTACCGCACCTGTACTATTTAAAGTCATTGCGAGCAAATTCAGCAATGGTAAAGTTGTGCCGGCTGTAGTGGAAATGAAACAAGAGCAGCAAGACGAGAAGACTGCTGGTAGTGGCAATCGTTCCGGACAAAAAAACTAGACGACTCCTTGTCTGATCTCAGTTGTCGCCGCTGCGGCTTCGTATTCCTTTTTTAGAACCCATAGAACGCGGTATCAGTATACTTTCCTTCAAAGAAGTGATTTTCTCTGAGCTGGCCTTCTTTTCTGAATCCTGATTTTTCGAGGACGATGGCCGAGGCAATATTAGCGGGATTTACTTGTGCTTCTATAGAATTCAATTTCATTTGATCGAATCCAAATGGTATTACTGCGGCAAGTACTTCCTTCATGATTCCCTTGTTCCAGAACTTTGGTAAGAGCATGTAACCTACTTCTGCGCGGTGATTTTCCGGCTGGATATTCCAGAGGCAGATAGTTCCTATCAACTCATCAGATCCCAGAAATGTGATAGTCCATGTGATAGACTCTTTGCGATCTTCAAGTGCGAGGATATTCCTGATCAGTCCCAGTATTTCCTCCTGATTCTTGGCTGCAGGCTTTCCAATGTGTTGCATTGCCAACGGGTCTGATCGCATCTCAAACAGTGGTGCTACATCAGTCTCAGAGAGTCTCCGCAGGTGCAATCGTGCGGTTTGCAACTCAGGGAACGGGCGGAAATTTAACTCTAACATGTTCTGAAATTAGAATAAAAAATCTGATGGAAATGCGTGAGTTAATAACTAAACTTTTAGAATGGTATGTTTATCTTGGGAATATCTATGAGAGTACTATTTCTATTCACACTGCTGCTTTTTGGAGTTAACTCTGTCTTATTTGCACAGGGCCTCAGACTGAAGCTTTCCGAGGCGATGAAAAACAAAATGGTAGCTGTAACTGCCGTTGCTACTGGCAAGTCGTACAAAGAACATGGGTTGGGTCTAAAAATTGAAAACAGAACCGGCTCATTAATTCGACTGACAATGGATCTTGGGGGTAGGTTCAGTCCGGAAGATTCTGCCTATCAGCCTTTGTTGCTCGTCGGTGAAGAAGTAGTCCAGCTTCAGGGTTGGAAAACACAGGAATTGCAGGTGAGGACTTTTTGTGGCCACAGCAAACGAAGTGCGCCTGTAGCAGGAGTTAATTATTCCTGGTCTGGTGTGGTTGGTGATACGTTGGTGAGAGTCCTTCAGTATGTAAAGAAGAATTTTCTGCTGGATGATTTAGGACAATCAGCTGTTTGGGTATTTACCAATGATCATTCTTTACGCTCAGTCTACGATCCTGCGCGGGATCGAGCTTCAAAACAATTGATCGACCATATCGTTGCTGTTTCAGGTTTGCCTCAGCCGGATTATTTCACCGTTTCTGAAATGAGTGATGAGCCGGGGCAACCGGTGTATGAGCCGAAAGTCCTGAAGATCATCGCTCAGTTTGAAGAAAAGCTTGAATCGGCAGCATCGCTTACGCTGGGAGTTTACAATGCTGCAGGGGAGATGATCCAGCCTGTGTTTGAGAACAGAACGTTTGGAAAGACCGGGCATCGTTTCAAGGTTGAGTTTGCAGC
>JAFAAT010000305.1 GCA_023426425.1 Bacteroidota bacterium
AATCCATACAGAACGAGTTTAACCATAAGCTCCAACTCAGGTACGAACTACCCATCATCTCCGGCCAGAACAACAAAGCCCCCGCAGGCGAAATCGACGACAGCCTCCATCGACTGCGACAACTCTACTACCGCCAGGAGCTGGAACGATACCGAAAAGGGTAACTATATCGAAACACTGGTGTGAAATCCAGGGTGGGTGCCTTCTTCACCTCCTCACCCTTAACTAAACCCTAAATTCTTCAGCCTTAGCTGATAAATTCCGTATTTCATCAATTACCTGCCATATAACCTGTAATTTTGCGGCAGATTTTTGTTATGAGTGAAGTTGCAACACCACTGACTGCCGCGGGCAGTACCCCCCTTACCGCCAAAGATTTCGCTACCGACCAGGAAGTGCGCTGGTGCCCGGGCTGTGGTGACTATTCGATATTAAAACAAGTACAGACTATTCTCCCCCAGACAGGTATTCCTCGGGAGAATATCGTCATCATTTCCGGCATCGGCTGTAGCTCAAGGTTTCCATATTATATGAACACCTATGGCATGCACTCAATTCACGGTCGTGCCACAGCCATCGCGTCCGGACTAAAAGCCACTCGTCCTGAACTGAGCGTCTGGATCGTCACCGGCGACGGCGACAGCCTCAGCATCGGCGGAAATCACACCATCCACCTGCTCAGAAGGAATTTCAATGTAAACATCCTCCTGTTCAATAATCAGATCTACGGCCTCACCAAAGGACAGTACTCCCCAACCTCCGAGGTGAATAAGGTGACCAAGTCCACCCCAATGGGTAGCCTCGACCACCCTTTTAATCCCCTCGCCCTTGCACTGGGTGCCGATGCCTCATTTATCGCTCGCAGCATGGACCGCGATCCTAAGCACCTGCAACAGATGCTCTTGAGATCACATGGCCATTATGGTGCTTCTTTGCTGGAAATCTACCAGAACTGTAACATCTTCAATGATGGCGCCTTCGAAATCTTCACCGAAAAAAGCAGTAAAGCCGATGAAGGACTCTTCCTCGAGCAGGGCCAGCCGCTGATATTCGGTGCCGATCGGAAAAAAGGAATTCGTCTCGATGGCTATAAGCCACAGGTGGTGAGTCTCGACCAATACAGCGCAGACGACCTTTGGATTCATGATGAGCGCGACTTCTTCAAAGCCCAGATTCTTACACGTTTCTTCGATAACCCTGCAGCAGAAGGACACTTCCCTCGACCATTCGGAGTTTTCTTCGAAACCGAAAGACCCACTTACGAGGACATGCTAAACATGCAGGTAGAAGAAGCAATCGCAACCAAAGGCCCCGGCGACCTCGACAAGCTACTCGCCGGCAAAGAAACCTGGGTCATCGAGTAAACACCTTCGTATCTTCCTAAACAGCATATAGCTGCTCCGGGCGCTGCGTCTTCCCCGCTTCCCGGAGCTACACGTTTGCGCATATTGTAGTCTGTTAAATGGGTCCCTCTCGTCCCCGTCCCTCGTCCCTCGTCCCACTCGTCGCTCGTCCCACTAGCCTTCGCTCTAGCCTTCGCTTTCGCCATGTTGCCTATCGTCCCTTAAAAGAAAACCCCGCAAGTCACACCCCCCTCATCATTTCCACACCTAAAAATGAACTCGTTCTTTGTACTTTTACTAATCTCATCCTAACGGCAATCATTGGCATCTCTCAAGAAACTCGCTGGTCAGACAATGTGGTATGGGCTCAGCTCCATCCTCGCCCGTTTTCTCAACTATCTCCTCACACCCTATCTCACAGCAAAGCTGCTCATGGGAGACTACGGAGAGATGAGCATCATCTACGCTTTCCTCCCCTTTCTAAACGTCCTCTTCACCTATGGCATGGAAACAACCTACTTCCGCTATACAAACAAAGACGACGACCCAAAAAAGGTTTTCAATACCATCAGCCTTTCCATCATAACTTCCACCGCCTTACTCACCACAGCACTTCTTCTGAGCAGGGACGGACTGGCCCAGATGCTGCGACTGAGCGATCATCCGGAATTCATCACATGGACCATCTGGATCATCGCACTGGATGCGCTCACAGCTATCCCCTATGCAAAACTCCGTAACGACGGCAAGCCCAGACTCTACGCCGCCATCCGCATCATCGGAATCCTGGTAAACATCGGCCTCGTATTCTTTTTCTATTCAGTCTTGCCTGGTCTTGCAATCAGCAACCCGGATTCTGTTTTTGCCTCATGGTATGACCCTCAGCTCGGAGCAGGCTACGTAATCCTTGCAAACCTGGTACAGTCGCTCATCACATTCATCCTGCTGTCAAAGGGATTCTTCTCCGTACGCTTCAATGTAGACGGCAAGCTCTGGCGACAGATGATGATTTACGCATTGCCAATCATGGTGGCAGGTTTCGGCGGAATGATCAACGAGACTTTCGACAGGCTGATGCTCGCCTGGCTCGCCCCCGGAGGATCCGAAGAGGCCGCAAAAGCACAGGTAGGGATTTACTCGGCTTGTTATAAACTGTCTTTGCTAATCACTCTGTTCATCCAGGCATTCCGGATGGGTGCCGAGCCATTCTTCTTCCAGCAGGCAAAAGGCGAAGACGCTCCCAAAACCTACGCCCGGGTAATGAACTATTTCGTACTCGCAATTTGTATGATGTTCCTGTTTGTGGTGCTTTACCTCGACATCTGGAAGGAATTTATTCAGAATGAACAGATGTACGTCGGCCTTCACATCGTGCCTATACTGCTCATCGCAAACATGTGCCTTGGCGTCTACTACAATCTGTCTATCTGGTATAAGCTGTCGCACAGGACAACAGCAGGAGCGGTAATTACATTTATTGGCGCAGCTGTGACAGTGCTTATAAACTACCTGTTCATTCCTCAGTATGGCTTCACCGCCTGTGCCTGGGCCACCCTCGCCTGTTATGGATCTATGATGCTGATCTCCTACTTCTGGGGCCAGAAAGTATACCCGGTTCCCTATGCAACTGGGAGAATATTGAGGCATTTTGGAGCTGCACTATTGTTATATGCCCTACACCTCCTGATCGTGAGCTCCTCTGACAATACACTTGTCTATTATGCTTCGTCAACGGTTCTATTTGCAACTTACATCATGTATGTCTTTTGGGCGGAGCGTTCTCTTATGCAGCTACTGCCACTCGGCCGAAACCGGCGTTCAGCGTAACTCTTAGCCTTTTTTATAGATAATTGGCTTATATTAGCAGACCTACGCGTACATCTTTCTCAAATGCGATCAGAAACTCTAAACTATTGTGCATTTTCCTGAATCCGGCTTCTGTCAAATGCAATGTTGCTCTGCCTAAATAATGTCGGCCACTAACTATGAACTTCCATATCTCCAACTGTTGCCATAACCAGCTACCACCTAAGCTCAAAACCTTATGAAGAATTTTATCCTCACAGCCTCCATACTCATATACGCACCAGTTGCCTCTTCTCAGGATGTTCATGCTGATATCTTTCAGCAGTACAAAAACGAGAACGCAGTGGTATTGTTGAATAAAGAACACCTCGAAATCAACCTGCACAAAGGCGATCTCTCTGCTACCAGCAAGACAGAGCAGGAGATTTTGCTGCTCTCAGATCTTGCACCTGGCATTTACAACCAGGCAAGCGTACAGCATAGCTACTTTAACAAGCTCGCATCACTCGATGCTTATGCTTTAATCCCCGACCGAAAGGGATACAGGAAGCTTAAAATGAAGGAAACTAAAACGGTGAAGTCCACCACAGCCGGTATATTTTATGACGATGTGCACGAAACAGTCGTTACCTATGCCGGACTGGAGAAAGGAGCCAAAACTGTGCTCACCTATGAACTTGAGCACCGGGATCCTCATTTCTTGCCTGCTTTCCAATTCCACACCGGACTGCCTGTTGTTCATTCTGAGTTCAAGGTTACGGTGCCTAAAGATGTGGAGCTAGGCTGGCAGATTCAGGGATCAAACGATGCTGCCATCAAACCCACTATTGAAGAGTCAAGAGGAAAATTGGTTTATACCTGGACGGCAAGAGACCTCCCCCGGGTAAAGATCTATTCCAATGCCCCCAATCCCAGCTATTATCTTCCGCATCTCCTGGTCTACGTGAAAAGTTATAAGGTCCCCGGTCAGAAAGAACCTGCAAAGATCTTCGGTAGCGTAGATGAACTCTATAAATTCTACAGCTCCTTCGTCCGCAATCTAAACCAGGCACCGAGCCCTGAGCTCAGCGACTTGGTAAAGAAAATAACTGCAGGACTCACCTCCGAAAAGGAAAAGGCTAAGGCCATCTACCAATGGGTACAGCAGAATATTAAATACGTTGCTTTCGAAGACGGCATGGGAGGATTTATTCCTCGCCAGGCTCCGCTCGTCTATCAGAGAAGATATGGCGACTGTAAAGACATGAGTAGCTTGCTGGTCGCAATGTACAGAGAGGCAGGTATAGAAGCCTACTACACCTGGATCGGGACACGCCACAAACCTTACAGGTATGAAAAAACGCCTCTGCCTATTGCGGACAACCACATGATCTGCACCATCAGGATAGGAGATGAATGGATTTTCACAGATGGTACGGATGCCTTGATACCATTCGGTTTTCCTCCCTCGGCAATACAAGGCAAAGAGGCATTGGTCGGACTGGACAGGAACAATTACAAGATCATAGATGTGCCGGTCATGGACGCTGCAAAGAATTTGTTTTATGACTCCACGAAGCTTAGTATCTCCGGCAGAGGTCTGACAGGTTCCGCTTACTTGAAATGGACAGGTTATGGAGCCTGGAGCTTACAGGATGCAATGAGATACAAGAATGAGAAAGAAAAAGCAGATGCGATGAAAAGCCTGTTCGCAAGAGGTAGCAACAAATTCACTCAGACCGACTTTGATTTTGCAGTCACGGATGACGACGCTAAAGAACTCACAGCATCGGCTGGCTTCAAGCTTGATGATTATGCCCAGCGCGCAGGCAAAGAGGTGTATCTGAACATGAACCTGCAGCGCACCTTTGAAGACTTTATTATAGAAGATGCTGAACGCACTGTGCCGATAGAAACTAATTTTCGGAAGAAAATTACCGAAGTGGTAGTACTTGAAATTCCCTCCGGATATAAAGTCAACTACCTTCCCCCCGCAGCAAAACACAACGTAGAAAATTTATGGGGCTTCACGATGGACTATACCCAAAAAGGAAATGAAGTTCATCTCAGAAAAGAAATTACCCTCAACACCCTCTACATTCAGCCATCACGTTTTTCTGAACACAAAAAGCTGGTGAACGAATTAAAGAACCAATATAAAGAGTCAATAGTCCTTACCACAGAATAAACAAGTATGAAACTAGTCTTTACAGGCCTTGCCC
>JAFAAT010000093.1 GCA_023426425.1 Bacteroidota bacterium
TGTCATATCCATATCAGATCACCTCTCTCGAACAGTACCATCAGGACTACAACAGAAGCGTAGAGGACCCCGAAGGCTTTTGGGCTGCCGTGGCTTCTAATTTTTCATGGCGGAAACCGTGGACAAAGGTCCTTGAATGGAACTTCCGGGAACCTGATGTGAAGTGGTTCAAAGGCGCAACCCTCAATATAACCGAGAATGCTCTTGACCGGCACCTTGAGGCTCATCCTGATCGTCCTGCGATAATTTGGGAGCCCAACAGTCCCGAAGAGCACTATCGTATGCTGACTTACAAGGACCTGCATTTTAAGGTATGCCAGTTTGCCAATGTGTTAAAAAACAACGGCGTCAGGAAAGGCGATCGTGTTTGCATCTATATGGGCATGGTACCCGAACTGGCCATTGCAGTCCTTGCCTGTGCAAGGATTGGCGCCATTCACTCAGTCATCTTCGGAGGCTTCAGCGCTCAGAGCATTGCAGACCGTCTCAAGGATGCGCACATCGAATATGTAGTCACTGCCGATGGGGCTTTTCGTGGAGCTAAAGATATACCACTCAAGGAAACCATAGATGATGCCCTGGCACAATGCCCGTTCGTCAAAACCTGCATCGTGCTCACCCGCACCCGTACTCCTGTCAGCATGATCAAAGGCAGGGATGTGTGGTGGGAAGATGAGATAAAGAAAGTGGAAACCATGGGAAACCCTCCCTGTCCGGCAGAGGAAATGGATGCGGAAGATCCACTTTTCATTCTCTACACCTCCGGCTCCACAGGAAAACCCAAGGGCGTGGTGCACACCTGTGGCGGCTACATGGTTTATACCACCTACACCTTTGTCAACGTGTTTCAATACAAGCCAGAGGAGGTCTATTTCTGTACTGCGGACATTGGCTGGATCACCGGCCATAGTTATATTGTCTACGGTCCCCTCTGTGCAGGTGCCACCTCACTTATGTTTGAAGGTGTGCCCACCTGGCCGGGGCCTGACAGGCTCTGGGAGATTGTGGACAGATACAAAGTCAACATTTTATACACAGCACCTACAGCAATCCGCAGCCTGATGAGCTACGGCACTGAGCCGGTAGAGAAGCATGATCTCTCGAGCCTCAGGGTTCTTGGCAGCGTAGGCGAGCCTATTAATGAAGAAGCATGGAACTGGTTCCACCAGCACGTAGGCAAGGGCAAATGCCCCATAGTGGACACGTGGTGGCAGACAGAAACAGCAGGTATTTTGATCTCCAATCTGGCAGGCATCACGCCAGGCAAACCAGCCCATGCCACACTACCATTGCCAGGGGTTCAGCCAGTGCTTTTGGATGAAAGTGGTAATGAGATATCCGGGAATGGCTTTGCAGGAAACCTGGCTATTAAATTTCCGTGGCCGGGTATCCTTCGCACTACCTGGGGTGATCATGAACGGTGCCGTACCAATTACTTTGCTACTTATCCTGAAATGTATTTTACAGGAGATGGCGCACTTAGGGATCTGGAAGGCAACTACCGCATCACCGGCAGGGTAGATGATGTACTAAATGTAAGTGGCCATCGTATTGGTACTGCGGAAATAGAGAATGCCATCAACATGCATGCTGGTGTCGTGGAGAGTGCCGTGGTAGGTTACAATCACGATGTAAAAGGCCAGGGGATTTATGCTTACGTAATCTGCAGCAACATGCACGGTGATGAAGAACTGGAACGCAGAGACATCGCTGCAACTGTCAGCCGGGTGATTGGTCCGATTGCAAAGCCTGACAAGATACAATTCGTTTCAGGGCTGCCGAAAACAAGAAGCGGCAAGATTATGCGCAGAGTACTGAGGAAAATTGCAGAGGGCGAAACCGAGAATCTTGGTGACACTTCCACATTACTTGATCCCGCTATAGTTGAAGAAATAAAGAATGGCAAACTATAAGTACAACATAAAGATATCTACTCTGATTATTTTTCCGAATTCATTACTTTAGTCTCCTCAAACACGTACTTATGAAATTAGCAGGCCTGCTGTCCATTGTAGTTTTAGCATCAGCAATAATTGTATTTAGCTGCAAAGAAAAGGAAAGCGAGTGTGTATTTAAGGCACCTGACATTGTATTTGTTGGCTATACTGAAGCTGAAACAGATACCATTATCTATCGTCGCTACGAAAACAATAATCAGTTCACAAACCTTATCGATACCGTCCTGGTGGCAAATACCAACGTCGTCAGGAAAGTTGTTGGCACCGACTCTATTGTCATTACGCCTGCTATTTATCCCGATTTCAATACCAATTTTTATGCTAACAACTGGGAGATCCACCTTCCTGCGGTAAACCAGTCGGTACGTTTTAGTGACATGACTCCTGTTTTCAACCGCCAACGCGAAACCGGGGCACAATGCCACAGCTATGTATCTTCAGTGATGGTCAACCAACAGGTCTATAACTACACGAGCTGGTTTGGCGACAAGTACAGAATCTATATCAATCGCTAAGTAAGTCTTACAAGAATAGCGGGCTGTCTCAGAATATGAGACAGCCCGTTCTGATTTAGCTTTTGGGAAAAGTGGTGTTAACAGTTGGGGTTGTAGATCTTCAGCCGGCTATTTTCAGTACTTTCCTGTTTAGACAATTACTCAGTTGTGCCCAGTGAACTTGTAATCTTTTGAAACTACCGGTTGTTTCTATTTGCTATCTGCCCGTGTCCAGGTGGTTGATCTTCCAACCAATGAAATACCCATATAGCCTCTCACTTCCAGTCGATCTCCTTCCAGTTTCATTTTGCAGCTATAACGCTTGCCATGTTTGGGGTCATAAACGATCCCGTCTTCGTACTCATCCCCATCTTTCACAAACCCGCTCAACACCATCATTCCCAGGATAGGTTGGCTACGGTATTTCGGATCAGGATTGTTCTCGTCAACCTTAGGCCTGCCGTTTCTCAGAGGCTCTCTTAGCCATGCTACCTTGCCGTAAAACTTGTTATCTGCCGCCCGGTAGATCTCGATCCTGGCGTTTCCCTTTTCATCAAACCATTGACCTTCTATAGGATCCTGGGCGTTAGCAGCTTCTGAATTCCCAAGACTGGCACAAATAAGCAGTCCTGCCCATGTCAATCGACTCATAACGGTTCATTTACAGCTAGTTGGCTGCAACAACCTCGCCAACACCACTGCTTTCAGA
>JAFAAT010000099.1 GCA_023426425.1 Bacteroidota bacterium
AAATCATCCAGCCAAACCTGCTGCGGCAACAAATGAGTAAGTCGGAAGCTATGGCTTTCAGGGCGCAGTGGATTGCAGACTATCCGGATGCGGAGACCTTTCTGGCTTTCTTCTATGGACGGTTTCCGGCACCGCCAAACTATACGAGGTTTGATAATGCACATTTCAACAGCCTGTATGAAAGAAGCATGAATGAACCGGATAGTATTCGCAGAAAGCTATACCGGGAAATGGATAGCCTGGTCATGTCACACGCGCCGGTTATCACATTGTTCTACGACCAGATGCTACACTTCACTCAGCTAAATGTGACCGGCTTTACCAGCAATCCGATGAACCTGATTGACCTCAAAAGAACCAGAAAGATTGTAACTGAGTGATTACTTCTTTTTGTATTTGGCAATCAGATCAGAGACTGCAGCCCTGCGCAGGTATTCGGGATTTAGCTGGGTAAACATCTTCAACTTTGAAGGGGATGACTTGATCGCCCGTTCAAGTTGAAGTATTGCTTCTTTAGATTTTCCCAGTTCTATCAAAATAGCTGCCTGGAAATAACGGAAGTCGGGCTTGTCTCCACAGTGATCTCTGGCCACTTCAATCTGTGTCAGTGCTTCGTCATAGTACTTGGCGATGTATAGTCCTTTGATCAGTGCGACCCAGGTGGTCTTGTTGCCGGGTTTCAGACGCACTGCATTCAGGTAGCAGACCAGCGCTTCGGACATGACGTCGAGTTCCATAAGGCAGTTGCCTATTGCGAGACAGTAGGAAGCATTGTCCTTGTTAAGATGCAATGCCACGGAGTAGGCCTTCACGGCTTTCTCCCATTGTTGCTCCCGCGCGTAGGTTTCGCCGATCTTGTAGAAAATGGAATCGTCCTGGGGGCTGAGCTGAGAAGCCTGCCTATAGAAATATCTTGCTCTTGCGAAATTCTTTTGCTTTTCCCAACAGTAGCCTATGGCTTCGAAGATGACATCTTCAGGCTTGGCTATTTCAAGGTGCTTTTCGAGTACTTCAATCGCTTTTTCATACCACTTCAGACGCATATAGGCGTCAGCCATGTTGCGATACGCGAACTCAAACTTCTCATCGATAGCCACGCAGAACTCATAGGCATCAATGGCTTTCTCATATAGCTTGAGACCCTGATAGGCAGCGCCGAGATTAAACCAAGCGAGCGCATTATAAGGATCGTCTTCAGTGAGCTGAGTATGTAAGGCAGCGCTTTCCTCCATGCGATCTGTAAACTCTGCCCAGAAACAAATCTTCTGAAGGGCTTCCTCATTGCGTTTATCGATTTTGATTACGCGTTTTAGGGTGTCAAAGACGGCGTCGAATTCTTCTGATTCGTCATAGACATCCGAGAGTTCCAGTAGGATTTCAAGTTTGTCTTTACCCTGAAAATCGTGGGAACGCTGTTCGAGAAGGGCTGCGGCCTGATCGTACTTAAACTGTGCGAGAAGGATATCTGCTCTTAGCAGGACTCCATCCAGATTGTTTTGATCGTATTGCTCCATTTCGTCGAGCACCTTGAGTGCCTGACCGTATTTCTGAGCCTGAGTTAATATTTCTGCACGGAGGAGCAATATGGAAGCAGAGAAGGGATAGTAGGTGCGGGCGATATCACATGCGAGCAAAGCCTGTTCTTCGTTGCTGTTCTGGAAATAGTATTCGATGATTCTTTCAAATTCTTCTTCATCCATCATCCCGGAGGCTTCGCCATTCTTCACCTGTTCGTAACGCTTCAACAAATCGTCCAAAGAATCCCAGTCACCATCAAGATAATCGTCATCAAACATACCCGCCTGTTTTAACCAAAGTTAAAGAAAATAGTATGCCACCTAAGCTGCTCATTGTTAAGAGGCTGTAAAAATGCACAGCTTATCAACACAGGATGTGGCAGTGTTTGAAAGCTGAAGAAAGTTTTTAGCTTAGGTAGAGAAAAAGCTTTGTCTTTAGTGACCATCCTCTGTCACAGGTAGTGTATAATTATAAACCGAATCTTCTTCGGGGATGGTGACGGGTATGCCGCCTTTCACATTTTGGAAGATGCCCGGATCATAACCTTTACCAAGGACGTAGTAGTAGCCTTTTTTGAGACCTGTGAATTCAGCAACTGCCTTTCCGTCTCCAATCTTCGTTGCCACGACAGAATCATCATATTGCGAAGGTGCGTCCTGCACATTGTAGGCAATGTAAACAGTGATGCTATCTATGTATGCAGAGTGATGCATGGGAGTGAACCGGAGGGTTGCAGTACCACCCTTTCCACCTACTGCCACTTCTTTCTTTTCGTCTTTTTCACAACCGGAGAATGCCACGCAAAAAGGGGCAAGAATCAACACAAGAAACAATAGTCTTTTAGCCATAACCTACAGAGTTTTTAGTTCTCAATAATAGTAGACGAGTTTTTAACGTCCGGCGCTGGTAAAACTCAGGTTGCTTGGCGCACTTTCGTTCCAAAGCCTGTCGAGGGCAGTGACCACATAGGTGCACTTCCTGAATTTGTTGGCCCCCACGTCGTGAAACTCAGTAGCCGAAGTTAGTCCAATTATTTTTTCCGCTTTGGAGAGGTTCACTGGTTCGTCATTCACGAACCTATAGACGGCAAACCTTAGTGACTCATTCTTCGGATTGATGGGATCCCATCGCAGTAGCGTTCCCTTCGAAGAGGGGATAGTTCTGATTACAGGCGGTGCCGGGGGAATGCTATCGAGCCAGGGCATTGCAGGTGGAAAAGCTACATGCTTGTTGAAGTTGTGGATGCTGTCTCTGATCGGGAGCCTGATCTTGTCGAAGCTTGAGGTGCTGTAGAAAACGTAGCCTGGGTTTTTGGTCTTGTAGCGAACGTCCCTGAGTTGATCCATAAGTTCTTTGGTAGAAGCCCAGGGGCCTTTGGTGGCGCCGACCATTCTGTATACGCCCAGGCCATAGTACATGTGTCGATTATAACTATGAAGGTCCCACCAGGGCATGAGCACTTCGAAGGCCACCAGTTTGTGGTTATGCTCCCAATAGAGCTGGGGGAGACAGTAGTCAATCCAGCCTTCTTTTTGCCATAGGATCACGTCGGCGTAGAGGTCGTCATAATTGGTCTGACCACCCCGTGTCTGAGAACCTTCAGGATCTTTGCTGGCATTGCGCCAGACACCGAAGGGGCTGATGCCAAACTTTACATGAGGTTTTGCCGACTTGATATTGGTATTAAGCGCAGAGACAAAGAGATTGACATTGTTGCGGCGCCAGTCGTCTTTAGAGTTGAAATCTCCGCCATACTTGGCAAACGCTTTTTGGTCGCCGAACTCTACACCTGCCACGCGGTAGGGGTAGAAGTAATCGTCCATATGCACCGCATCGATGTCATACTTCTTCACCACTTCCATGATCACACGGATGACGTACTCGCGCGCTTCAGGTATGCCGGGGTTAAGCAGCGTTTTGCCATCGTAGTTTACCAGCCAATCGGGGTGTCTGCGGGTCACGTGGTCTGGAGGGTTAGGGTTTTTACGGCTGTCGGTGAGCGCGCGGAAAGGATTGAACCAGGCATGAAACTCCATGTTGCGTTCATGGGCTTGTTTGATCATGAAGTCCAGCGGGTCGTAGTAGGGGAAAGGTGGCTGGCCTTGCTTGCCTGTGAGGTATCTGCTCCAGGGCTCGAAGGACGACTCGTAGAATGCATCGGTGGCAGGGCGGATCTGTACGACAACTGCATTGCAGCCAAGGTATTTCAGCTGGTCCAGGCGTTTGATGAACTCCTGCTGTTGCTGAATGGCAGGTAGCCCTGGCTTTGAGGGCCAGTCGATATTGGAGACCGTTGCGATCCAGCCTGCCCTGAACTCCCGCTTTGGCAGTTGTGCCGAAGTGTCAAAGGCAGAGAATATGAATATTAATAAAGCTAAAAACACTATCCGCATGTGACGTGGGTTTTCGCGCTGGCAGCTGGCTGCCGGCGGTGACAAAAATAGGTGTTTACCGACTACAAGATCTCCCTGATGGCTGTCACCAGTTCTGTGCGGGTAATAGGCACACCTTTTACTTTGTTGAAGCCTTTTGCATCTACGAGATACTTGTCACGGATGATCTTAATGAGCTGGCCATTGTTGATTTCCGGGATGAGCACCTTTTTGTAGTTACCCAGGATTTCTCCAAGGTTGCGGGGGAAGGGCCTGATATATTTCAGGTGAGCATGGGCTACTGCGACACCCTGTGATTGCAACTCAGCCACAGCACTTTTGATGGCGCCATAGGTAGAGCCCCAGCCAAGCACCAGTACATCGCCGGTTTCCGGACCGGAGTCTAAGGTTTGCAGGGGGATGTATTCTGCAATGCGTTCCACTTTCGCTTCCCTGGTTTTCACCATGTGCTGGTGGTTTTCTGCGTCGTAGGATACGTTGCCGGTGACATCCTCTTTCTCAAGACCGCCGATGCGGTGTTCGAGACCGGGAGTGCCGGGCACTGCCCAGGGACGGACGAGCTTTTCGTCGCGCTGGTATGGGAGGAACTTAGGTTCTTCAGGATCCAGGCCTTTCTTGAAATGTACTTCTATGGCTGGCAAGTCTTTCGACTGAGGGAAGCGCCAGGGTTCGGCACCGTTGGCAATGTAGCCATCACTGAGCAGGATCACAGGAGTCATATGCTGGACGGCTATGCGCACCGCTTCGTAGGCAGCGAAGAAACAGTCGCTGGGAGTGCTCGCGGAGATGACGGGCATAGGACACTCGCCATTCCGTCCGTAGTATGCCTGAAGCAGATCGCTTTGTTCTGTCTTGGTGGGCAGACCGGTGGATGGACCACCTCTCTGGATGTTAATTATAAGGAGCGGGATTTCCAGCATGACTGCAAGACCCATTGCTTCCGTTTTTAGTGCCATGCCGGGACCGGAGGTGGTGGTGACGGCGAGGCTGCCGCCGTAGGCGGCACCGATGGCGGCAGAGATACCAGCTATCTCATCTTCAGCCTGGAAAGTTCTTATGTTGAAATTTTTGTAGCGGGACAGCTCGTGAAGAATATCGGAAGCCGGAGTGATCGGGTAAGTGCCCAGGAACATGGGCAGACCGGATTTTTCGGCCGCTGCTATCAGGCCGTAGGAAAGGGCCACGTTTCCTGTAATGCCACGGTATTTACCGGGAGGGAGCTTGGCCTTTTCTACTTTGTAGCGGGTGGTGAAAGCTTCAACGGTATCGCCGTAGTTGTATCCAGCCTGCAAGGCGCGGATATTACTTTCGAGTATCTCTGGGCGTTTCCCAAATTTATCGTTGAGGAAAGAAATAGTATTGGACAGATCCCGGCTGTAGAGCCAGTAGAGGAAGCCCAATACAAACATATTCTTTGCGCGGTCTTTTTCCTTGGTGCCGAGCTGGATGTCTTTCAAAGCCTCGCGCGTAAGCTTGGTGATATCCATCTTATGGAGATCATAGCCCTGCAGGGAACCGTCTTCAAGAGGGTTGACGCCGTTGGGATAGGCGGCGAGCCTGAGATTTTTGGAATCGAAACCTTCGGTATTAGCGATGATGATTCCGCCGGGCTTCAGGGATTTGAGGTTCACCTTGAGGGCGGCGGCGTTCATGGCTACGAGTACGTCACAATTATCTCCGGGAGTAAAGACCCTCTGGCTGGAGAAGCGAAGCTGATAGCCACTGACTCCGGGCACCGTGCCTTGGGGGGCGCGGATTTCGGCAGGGAAATCTGGAAAGGTGGAAAGATCATTGCCGATAAGGGCGGTGTTGTTGGTGAACTGGGAGCCTGTGAGCTGCATACCGTCACCGCTATCACCTGCAAACTTTATTACTACATCCTCAACAACCTGAGTAGGAACAGACATATACGAAATGGGATAAATAAATCAATGCGCCGGGCGCTGTGCAAAGGTATTGAATTTGGGGGTTGGTGCAGGTGATTGGGGTCAGGGGACGATGGTAGGTTTTGTTAATTTATAGTTTAGGCCACAACTGTCGGATGTGTAACCTGTATTTGACTGGATCAGCGTTGCTGTTTATCTGCTGATAGACGGCCACGCGAAAACTACAGATGTAAGATAGTAGTTTATTGACACTGATATTTGAAAATTCATCGTATTCGAAATCTCCAGTATTGACTTCATCCGATTCGAACTACATTACCAGTGAAAAATACCAATTTGCAAAATCAAAAAAAAATAAAGCCACCGAATTTCAGTGGCTTTATTTTCTGTGATCCCGTTGGGACTCGAACCCAAGGCCCATACATTAAAAGTGTATTGCTCTACCAACTGAGCTACGAGATCAACCTTGTTCTCTCGAACGGGACGCAAAGATAGCCATCTCAAATTTTCTGCCAAAAACTTTTCGACATTTTTTGTTGGACTATTATCTCCTCCTCACTCAGGCAAATCACCATTCAGGTGGTTTTCAAAACCTTATAGCTCAAAATCACTTCATCGTCCTCAAATAGCGTATAATGGCCTCAATCTGTGCGCTGCTCAACCTTGTATTAACCGGGTGCTTCCGCTTCGCCCATTTCTCATACAGCGTCACCGCCGTCTTGTCCCCCGACTCAACCAGCTTCATACCGTCTTCTATCATACTGTACAACCATCGCTGACTCCTTCTCTTTACCACACCTTTCAATGCCGGACCATAACCATCTTTATCAGCAGAATGACAGCTGGCACAACGTAGCATAAATAACGACTTCCCATCTTCCTGAGTAATCGCCGGCTTACTGACCACCTCAGTCGATTTTACTTTTTTACCAGCCTCATATACTTCACTATGCACCTTTTTCCCATCACTGTAGTAATTAATGGTCACAAACTCCTTCTTCGAGTTCCAGGCCGTCTTCCCGGGAACGTAAATCTGTTCCTTAATCAGGTTACCCTTTTCATCAAACGTCCTCCACGTACCACTCTTGAACTTGTTGTCATACCACTCTTCTTTCTTCACCTTCCCATTCGAATACAACTCGTACGCTTTACCCGCAGGAATAGCATTCTTCCACAGCTTGTATTGCTTTATCTGCCCATCCGGATAGTAGCTGATGTCTTCGCCATCAATATATTCTTTGTTACCCTCGAGCTTGAACCTGCGGGTTGCAAACAGGCTTCCATCTGAATAGTACTCAGTATAGGTCCTGCAACTGCAGCCTGGATTGTAGTGAATCAACATCTGCAGCTTGCCGTCTTCACTATACACTTTTGTTGACGTGATAATCTTCCCCTGCTGTTGCGCCGGACACAGTTTAGTTAACACCATAAAACTCAATAGCAACAGCCACTTCATGCAAACGAAGATACCGGTTCTGGAAATGTTGCCGCTCCTTATACTTTCATAAATTCGGCTACTCTTCTCCTTTCAAATTATAAACTGTAAGGATTGAGCTATTCAACACCTTTACCTTATGAAACACCGGCCACGGATAATCTTCAGGGTGGTTCCGGAACGTGGTAATGTAATAATCCGGTGAAGCAGATTCAGGAACAAGCTTGATTCGCTCTCTCTGATGATCCGTGAGTATATTCAGGTTTAATCCAACAGGAGGCGTCGAGTGTGCAACTCTGATCTCATTTCTATCATCATGCTCCAGGATATACTCATATCCCTGCTTAATTGACATCCCCCAGTAGTCAAGGTCGTGATGCTTTCTCAGGTATTCCTCCTCGTGCGACACCAATCGGTTGAAATAAACGTTGGTGTACGGATGGTTCTTCACAAAAAACGCCCCTACAATCAATAACTCGATGCCAGGAATAGTAATAACCAGGCTTCTTCTTGCAGGAAACTTCTCCCAGGCTACGTTTATAGCAAACAGCATGAGCACAACCAATGGAGGATAGATAAAGTAAAGATGTCTCCAGTCGTCATACACAACCGACTTCAATGCAATAACAGCTGCGATCGGTAAAACAACAGAAATCAGACATAGCAACAGGAATCGCTTTCTGGGCAGGAAGAGGTATTCAATTGGATGTTTGAGAGCTAATACTGACGTAAGGATTAGTCCTGCCACCCCTAGGAGGAGCCATACATGTGGCAAAGTAATTACAATCCACAACGGTATGTAATACCAGGGAATTTCCGTTTGATCGAAGCTGGCACCATGTAGCAATACTTCCCCTTCCCACCGGAACCGGGACATGCTCTGAAATGCTTCAACGAAGTACCCGATCGGATTTGTCCATAGCAAAGGCCAGGTAGCAATCAATGCGCCACAAAAGCAAATCAAAAAGAGTAACAATCCGATGCCCGCACGTTTAGGTGATTGCTTGTCGATGATCCTTTTGATGATCTCCAGGATCAGAAAACCCGCCATAAGTCCCACGAGCATCACACCCATGATCCGAATACTGGTCATGTATCCGCAAGCGATTCCTGCAAGAATATACCAGCCTCGCCTTCCAGTTGCGTACGCCCGCTCTATGCATGCGAGTGACACCAAAAACATTGCTGCAAAAGGAACGTCTTTGGTATTCACAAACGAATGCGCATATATTCTCGGATAGAATACGAGCATGAGCAAACCCAGGCAGGCCAGCCACTGCTTTTTGAAGAGCCTGAGAAAGAGCAGATAGCCTGCAAACATACAAACGAGAAAGAATAGGTGAGAAACCAGGTGACGCATCAGGTAAATGTCTCTCGGTTTTGAAATATCCAGCAGCTCCTCAATCATAATGAGCGGTACCTCCACTCCCACCCCATGATCTCGTTCCAGGTGGGTGAGCAAAGTCTGATCTCCCTTAAATACATAATTGTAACTGATTTGACCCATCTCCCTCTGGACATGCTCATCCCAGCCAATCCCATAATCCTGGTAAGTGGCTAATCCAAGCACAATGCATAAGACGAACAGGATTATTCCCGGCAGAATGGATTTTCGCGCCTCTTTCATAAACCGAAATATAAAAGAATTCTCCTATTCCGGTTAGTAAAACTTAAAAAGAAAACTGATCCTTCAGTGAGCTGATTGATGGTGTGCGTTCATGAGTCCTGGTGCAGATGTTCACATTGCCTGCTTTGTTCAACACAAAACTGATCAGGCGCATGGCCTCTGTCCCTGGTGTGATTTGTTGCTTTGCAAGCTCCGAAAAGCCGTATATCGCGTAAAACTGAAGCTCCGTATTACCTGTTTGTAACCATTTCAGCAGTGCAGCCTCATCTTTAGTAGCTATGTACTCTTTGGCTATTTTCATTTCTGCGGGCATGGCCTCCGCATCTCCGCAGGCCTCACCATAATTCAGGCTGTCAATAAAAAGAAACCGTTCATCAAGGGGTACTTTGTAGAATGCGTTAAACGCCTCGACAAAGCTTTTATACCCGCTGCTGTCTCTTTCCTGATAGGATACGTTTCGGTACCTGCCCGACTGATCTATGGCTTTTAGCGCGTATTGTATTATGGTAGAATCTTTTACCAATACCTGAATCCTGTAGGGAATGACTACATAGTCTTCGGTGGTTTTAGGCACTCCGTAGTATATCTGCATGGTCCCTTCATAATAGCCGGGCAACACTTCACGGTACTGCCGCCAGTACATGCCTGTGGCCGGGAAATCATACTCCAGCACCTCAGAATTGGAAGCGCTGTAGTCGTTTAGCTTTCTGACGTCTTTACTTTGCAGGACTCTTTGGAGAACTGGAAACTGTTGCGCCTCAGCAGACAGAATACATAAAAAGCAGAGCGTGAGATTTATTAGATGTTTCATTGTAGAACCGCAGCAGGCAAATTAGTCATTCTTATTCAACCAGCTTTTTTCAAAGCGACCGGTAATTGCTGATCAATAAACCTGAAGATGTCAGTGATCAGCGCATCCTTCGTCTCGCTGAGCAAAAGTACGTGCCCGCCCCTGGTGTATGTACATAGCTGTTTACAGGCTGAGCCGGCACGTGTGTATAGATAGCCTGCACTACGGTGCTGCACTACGTCGTCATCAATCGCCTGAGCAATCATTAGTGGTGTCTTGACTTCCGGCACCCTGCTTTTTGTAGCATTAAGCAGCTGTCGGAAGTTCAGGAGTGCTTTTACCGGCAACCTGTTTGAAGGTTTCAGATAGCGCTTAATATTTATGAACTCACGGCTTCGCAGATCGGAAATAATGTTACTGACTATCTTGCTAAAGTCCAGGTAATAGATTGGGGTGTTGATCGTTACTAAACCCTGAACTTCATACTTCAGAGCAAGCTGAACTCCGATCAGTCCACCCATGGAAAATCCGGCAATAAACACCTCCTCACATTCAGCCTTCAGGCAAACTAGTTCAGCTTCCGCTGAGGCAATCCAGTCATCGTAGCACACTTTTTTCAAATCCGAAACGATACCAGTGTGTCCTTTAAGTCGAGGACATTTCGTGAGTACACCCTTTTCTTCAAGAGCTTCCGCCAATGGCCGAATTTCCCGGTAACTACCTCCAAATCCATGTATCACTAAGCATCCTACCTTCCGCTCCATACATAAAGCTAAGGGAATTTTCCCGCCGCTAATGTCAATGGATATTTAAAATTGCCGGACTTCCTGGCATTAAGCTATTAGAATCAAGCAGTTCGGTTTAGTTAAAAAAGGGAATGAGTTCTTTCCTGCCTTTGCATCTTTTATCAGAACCTATTTTATATTTTCTTTGTATAGGCTCAACAGAAATGACTGCAAACAGAATTGTGGTTCCGGGCAACAGACCATGAAAATATCATACTATATTTTTATCAGCTTCCTGCTCATCTTGTTGCTGTTCTCAATAACAACCTACATCAATTTCAGGCAATCTGAAGCGGTGAAGGAAAATGCCGAATACCTTGCAACTTCCAGTCAGGTGGTCAAGGCAGCAAACCGCTTCCAAAGGAATATTCTTAACGAAGTCAGCGGGTTAAGGGGTTACCTGCTTACCGGAGAACATTATTTGCTTCAATCTTATGATTCAGCAGCGTCTGAAAATGAAAGAATACTGAGAGAGTTGAATGATTTTATCCCTGATTCTTCCGTTCAGCACCAGCGGCTCATGGAAATTCAGGAACTCAACACCCGCTGGATTGAAGAATTTGCAGCACCCCTGCGCGAAGCAAAATCATTGGCAATAGTTCACGATAGCAACCTGAACAAATACAAAACGATGTACAGGGAGAAAATGATCGCTGGTGACGAAAAGAATCTCCACACCAGGCTGCAGGAAAAATTCCGCGTTTTTACGAATCATGAGTATGAAATTCGCGAACTGAGAAGCCAGATGCTGGCGGAATCTGAAAAGAGAACCAAAAACATTTCCTTTGTCCTCACGCTATCTTCTGTCCTGATCAGTCTAGCCATTGTCGTCTTCCTTGCACATCAGATCTCATCAAGGATTACCCTTATGGTTCGACTCGCCGACAGCATCGCATCAGGTGATTACAAGGTACACATCGAAGACACTGGTAAAGATGAGCTGAGTAAGCTATCTCGCTCATTAAACAATATGGCTGTAGTGCTTTCCGAAAACATATTTATGTTGAAGAGAAAGAATGAAGAACTTGACCAGTTCGCACATATCGTTTCCCACGACCTGAAAGGGCCCCTGCGCGGCATCGACAACGTCGTCACATGGATTGAGGAGGATCACATGCAGGAAATTTCACCGAAGGTGAAACAATACCTCGAACTAATCAAAGGGCGCATCGTAAGGGCTGAAAACCTCATTGAAGGAATTCTTTCCTATGCAAGAATCGATAAGGAGACCCTGCACAAGGAAGAGGTCGACATCAATCAACTGATTAAAGAGATCCTTGATAATATCACAACCGAGACGAAAATCCGGTTCGAAGTACAGGAACATTTACCCATAGTACACACAGAAAGGGTACCTTTGTACCAGGTCTTTGCCAACTTAATTAGTAACGCTATTAAATACCACGATAAACCTGATGGTTTCATCAAGGTTTATGCTGAAGATCATGGTACTCATTTTATGTTTTTTGTCGCAGATAATGGCCCTGGTATACCACAGCACTATCACGAAAGAATCTTTGGTATTTTCCAGACTCTTCAGGACAGGGATACATTTGAAAGTACCGGGGTCGGTTTGGCAATCGTGAAAAAGATTCTGGAGGCCCGTAACGAAAAAATTAATGTTTCGTCTGAGCCAGGTAATGGATCAGTCTTTTCATTTACCTGGACAAAATAGTTTTAAAAAGAAATGGAAAAAGTAATCAACATTTTATTGGTAGAGGATGATCAACTGGATGTGATAAACATCACGAGAACGCTGGACAAAATGAATCTCCTTTATCAACTACATGTTGCGAAGAACGGCGAAGAAGCTGTCGAACTTCTTGAAAATCTGGAAAAGGAAGGTCAGGATAGAATGCCTGATTATGTTCTTATCGACATCAACATGCCGCGAATGAATGGCCTGGAACTACTTAGCGTAATCCGCCAAAAAGACAACTGGAAGCATCTCAAATGCTTCATAATAACCACATCAGAAGAAAAAGTAGACAGGGAAAAAGCGAAATCTCTAGGTGTATCCGGCTACATTGTTAAGCCCCTAAAACTGACAAACCCTTCTTCCATGGATGCATTCAATCTGATGATCGACCTTCTCAACGAAAAGAAATAGTTCACTCTAGGAACGGGAACTGAGACTCACGACTTCCGGCTGCTTCAATGGCAAAGTAATAATGAAAGTGGACCCCTGGTCTTCTTCACTAACAGCACTGATGTAGCCTGAGTGTCTCTCAACAATTTTTTTACAAATTGAAAGCCCTATCCCGGTCCCTTCGAACTGGTCATATGTATGTAGTCGCTTGAAGGCCATGAAAATCTGATCAGTGTACTTCGTGTCGAAGCCAATTCCGTTGTCCCTGATAAAAATCCGGCAAAAACTGTCACTGTATTTCTCCTTATCTACTACATCTGGAATCTCAATTCCCTTAACCAATTCAGCGCGTATTTCTATACGAGGTACAATTCCATCACGTGAAAATTTGAGAGCGTTGATGATCAGGTTCTGAAACACCTGTCTGAACTGCGCCGCAACAGCCTTAATCTTCGGTAGTTCGCCAACATCTATCACCGCAGCTTTCTGCTCGATCATCACCTCCAGGTCAGACAGCACAGTGGAAAGCAATAGATTCAGGTCAACTTCTTCAACTGCGTCTGTAGTCGTAGAAGAACGTGAAAATGCCAGCAGGTTTCTGATCAGCATCTGCATCCTTTCAGATGCTTTCAGCATCCTGTCGAGAAAACTCCTGCCCTCTTCATCAAGCCTGTTGTTGTACTCTTTGAAAAGTCTTCCGCCAAATACAATAATCTTCCTCAGTGGCTCCTGCAGATCATGTGATGCAACATATGCAAACCGCTCAAGCTCCTCGTTAGAGGCTTTCAACTGCTGAATGTTCTCCAGCAACTGCCTGTTGAGCTCCTTTACCATGTTCTCGGAATTTTTCCTTTCATTGATTTCACGCTCAAGACTCGCATTTGTCTCCTTTAGACGCTGTTCCTGCAACCGCAGCTCATGGTTCTTATGATAAAGCTCTACAAATACTGCAACCTTTGCCCTCAGGAGGTCAGGGTTGATGGGCTTATAGATATAATCCACACCACCCAGCTGGTATCCTTTGAAGATGTTCTCGTCACCATAATCATTCGCTGTGATAAAAATGATTGGGATGTTCTTCAACCGGTCGCGCTCATAAATCATGCTGGCTGTCTCAAATCCATTTAGATCTGGCATTTGAACATCCATGAGAATAAGCGTGAAATCCCATTCCTTCAGCAGTATCTTAAGAGCTGCACGTCCGGAGTTTGCTTTCACAATCGTGTAGCCTGATCTGTCAAGTATAGTTTCAATTGAAAACAGGTTGTCCTCCCTGTCGTCTACTACCAGCAGCTTTACTTCAGGCTTATCGGGAATATGGTTCTTTTTCTTGTTCACCTCCATGAAAGCATCCTATTTGTACAACCACACGCGCATCAATGATAACAGCTGGTCCATCTTCACAGGTTTAGTAATGTAATCTGAGGCTCCTGCTTCAATACATTTCTCACGGTCTCCCTTCATCGCTTTTGCAGTCACAGCAATGATAGGAAGATTGCTCTTTGTATGTTCCCTCCGAATCTTCTGAGTAGTTTCATACCCGTCCATCTCAGGCATCATGATGTCCATGAGTACCATGTCGATATTGTTGTTCTCATTCAGTACATCAATAGCTTCCTGTCCGCTTTCCGCAGTGATGGTATTTATCTTATACTTTTCAAATGCAGTAGTCAGCGCAAACAGGTTCCTCACGTCATCGTCAACCACTAGCACATTCTTGCCTGCGAGCACATCGTCTTTCCACCTGAGGTTCTCGATTATCTTTCGCTTCTCAGGCAACATATCGTTCTGATGGATGTGGAGGTGCATTATCGTTTCTTCAAGCAGGGTCTCAAGAGATGTCACATTCTTCAAAATTATCCTGTTTGCATATTGCTTAAGCTGACTTTTTTCCTTCGCAGTAAAGTCTTTCGCCGAATAAACAATAACAGGCATCATTTGCATCTTCTTTATAGCATTGATCTGCATGATCAGATCCATCCCTGAAATATCCGGCAACATATAGTCTATTATCACACCATCATAGGCATTCTCCTTCATCAGCGCCAACGCTTCATTCCCAGTTGCTGCAATGGTTATATCAAGCAATGGCCCGTTGTCCAGCATTTTCACTATTTGTGAAGAATCAATCTCGTTGTCTTCCACAACCAACAAGGAACGCTTACCTCTCGGATTGTAGGTGTGTATGTCATTTATCAGTTCAGTCAGCGATTCATTATTGAGCGGCTTCTGATAAAAGCTCCGTGCACCCCGCTTCATCGAAAGCAATCTGTTCTCCTCACCTGAAATGATATGAACAGGAATATGCCGGAGGTTCATGTCGTTCTTGAATAAATCAAGAATTTTCCACCCGCTACCGTCAGGAAGTTTCGCGTCGAGCGTAACTGCAGTAGGGTTGTACTTATTCGCCAGATCAAATACATCTCCGAAATTGGTAGCTACAACCACTTTCATATTCTGCTCATGTGCCTTGTCAATTATGATTTTGGCAAACCTCAGATCGTCCTCTACTACAAGAATAACTTTGTCACCGCTGATTATATTGTTTCTGTCATCTCCAGCTTCGTTAAAGATTTCATTCACAGCATTCAGGTCGCGTTCCGGCACCCTCGGGTGCGATTGATTAGGCCGATCCTCTTTCTTGATAAGATCTGCGTCTGCAATAATCAGGCTGCTCTGTTTCTCAGACTTTACCAACTCTGGATTATAGTCGATCGGCAGGTAAAGTGTGAAGGTACTACCAGTTCCCACTTCACTCTCCAGCTCAATAGAACCGCCCAGAAGGTCTGCCAGTCCTCTGCTTATCGAAAGTCCCAAACCTGTACCACCATATTTCCGGCTGGTTGAACCTTCAGCCTGCTGGAATGCTTCAAAGATGATGTTTTGCTTGTCTTTCGTAATCCCGATACCAGTGTCCTTGATCTCAAATGCAACAATCTTCTTCGCATTGTCCAGACTTGGATTGCCGTATTTCCTGCTTTGCTTTTGTTCATAAATGCGAAGCTTCACTTCACCTTTCTCAGTAAACTTAAACGCATTCGAGAGCAGGTTTTTCAGGATCTGGTTCAGACGCTGAATATCTGTTTCAATGCTGTCCGGCAAATCCTTCTCCATGTCAATGCTGAACTTCAGATTCTTGCTCTCAGAGATATGCTTGAATGTAGTTTCAACAAACGAGGTTATTTCATTGAACCTGACATTAATAAAGTCTGCCGAAATATAACCTGATTCAATCTTCGACAGGTCAAGGATATCATTGATCAGCTGGATAAGATCATCACCACAACTGTGGATCGTCTTCGCAAAGCGTACTTGCTTTTCAGTAAGGTTTCCTTCAGGGTTCTCAAATAACTGCTGTGCAAGAATTAGCAGTGAATTCAGCGGCGTCCTCAGTTCATGCGACATGTTCGCAAGGAATTCTGACTTATACTTCGAAGTCAGTGTCAACTGTTCGGCTTTCTCCTCCAGCGAACGGCGTGCTTCTTCAACTTCACGGTTCTTATTCTCAAGCTCTTCTTTCTGCTTAACCAATAGATGCGCCTTGTCCTGGAGTTCCTCGTTCGTCCTCCTAAGTTCTTCTGTCAGCGATTGAGACTGTTCCAGCAGATGTTCTGTACGTGAGTTGGTCTCAATTGTATTCAATACAATACCAATGCTTTCTGTCAGCTGCTCCAGGAAGTCAAGGTGTGTTTCACTGAAGGTATCAAACGAAGCAAGCTCTATTACCGCCTTCA
This sequence comes from Bacteroidota bacterium, assembly GCA_023426425.1. GTDB lineage: Bacteria > Bacteroidota > Bacteroidia > Chitinophagales > Chitinophagaceae > JAFIGV01. The sequence continues at coordinate 16,258 of JAFAAT010000099.1, forward strand.
CTTCCTTTTCAAACAACACAGGCAGAATAATCAGGTTAGTAGGTGTCGCCTGGCCTAAACCTGACCTTATCTTAACATAGTTCTTCGGTATGTTGGTAAGTATGATCCGCTGCTTTTCCTGTGCACATTGTCCCACAAGCCCTTCACCGGGAGCAAACTCTTTCTGTGCATTCACTTCACCTTTGAAGGCATAGGAAGCAAACAATTTCAAGGTCGGATTCTGGAAGGTCTCGTCTTGTTCCAGAATATAGAACATGCCATGCTGCGCATTTACTACCTGCGCCAGTTCCGACAGAATTCTCTTCGTTACCGTGCTCAGATCTTTCTGACCTTGCAGCATCTGCGTCAGCTTGGCAAGGTTCGATTTCAGCCAGTCTTGCTCCTGGTTCCTGAGTGTTGTCTCCTTCAGGTTGGCGATCATTTGGTTGATCGTATCCTTCAGCGCCTCAACCTCACCTTTCGCATCCACACGGATCATTCGCGTAAGATCACCTTTCGTCACCGCCGAAGCTACTTCAGATATCGCACGTACCTGTGTCGTAAGGTTCTCCGCCAGCTGGTTCACGTTCTCTGTCAGGTTCTTCCAGATACCAGAAGCGCCCGGCACATTCGCCTGACCTCCCAGTCTTCCTTCTACACCCACCTCACGTGCAACCGTAGTCACCTGGTCGGCAAATACCGCCAGGGTATCAATCATCTCATTGATCGTATCCGTAAGCTGCGCTACCTCTCCACGCGAGGAGATAGATAGTTTCTGATTCAGATTACCTGTCGCAACAGAGGTCACGACTTTCGCAATTCCCCGCACCTGGCTCGTCAGGTTCGAAGCCATCATGTTCACAGAGTCCGTCAGATCCTTCCAGGTACCACCTACTCCTTTCACCTCTGCCTGTCCGCCCAGTTTACCTTCCGTACCCACCTCACGTGCCACACGGGTCACCTCAAATGCAAATGAGTTCAGCTGATCCACCATCGTATTGATCGTGTTCTTCAGATCATAGATTTCTCCTTTTACATCTATCGTTACTTTCTTCGAAAGGTCTCCCGAAGCCACCGCCTTCGTCACCTCAGCGATGTTACGCACTTGCGATGTAAGGTTACCAGTCATCTGGTTCACCGAGTCTGTAAGGTCTTTCCAGGTACCAGCCACACCAGGCACAAACGCCTGCCCACCCAGCTTACCTTCCGTACCTACCTCACGAGCCACACGCGTCACCTCGGATGCAAAAGATCGCAGCTGATCAACCATCGTGTTCAGCGTCTCTTTCAACTGGAGGATTTCACCACGTACATCCACCGTAATCTTTCGCGACATGTCTCCGTTCGCTACGGCAATCGCCACATCCGCGATGTTACGAACCTGGTCGGTCAGGTTGCCCGCCATCTGGTTCACCGAGTCTGTAAGGTCTTTCCAGGTACCAGCCACACCAGGCACATTCGCCTGTCCGCCCAGCTTTCCTTCTGTTCCTACCTCTCGCGCCACACGGGTCACTTCCGACGCAAATGATCGCAGCTGGTCCACCATCGTATTGATCGTGTTCTTCAGCTCCAGGATCTCACCTTTCACGTCCACTTCAATCTTCCGCGACAGGTTACCATTCGCCACCGCCGTAGTTACCTCAGCGATATTCCGCACCTGTGCTGTCAGGTTGCTCGCCATTTTATTTACAGAGTCCGTCAGATCCTTCCAGGTACCTGCTACTCCAGGCACATCAGCCTGTCCACCAAGCTGTCCTTCCGAACCTACTTCGCGAGCCACACGGGTAACCTCCGAACCAAACGAGTTCAGCTGATCCACCATCGTGTTAATCGTATTCTTCAGCTCAAGGATCTCACCCTGAACATCCACCGTAATTTTCTTGGAAAGGTCACCCTTCGCCACCGCCGTTGTCACCTCAGCGATATTCCGCACCTGCGCCGTAAGGTTTCTTGCCATCTGGTTCACAGAATCGGTAAGGTCTTTCCAGGTACCTCCCACTCCCTGCACCTTCGCTTGTCCACCAAGCTTTCCTTCCGTACCTACTTCAAGTGCCACACGCGTAACCTCCGACGCAAAGGAGTTCAGCTGATCCACCATCGTATTAATCGTCTTCTTCAGCTCCAGGATCTCTCCTTCAACCATTACCGTAATCTTCTTCGACAGGTCACCATTCGCCACCGCCGTCGTCACCTCGGCAATATTCCGCACCTGCGCCGTTAGGTTGCTCGCCATCTGATTCACCGAATCAGTCAGCCCCTTCCATACACCACCTACACCTTTCACCTTCGCCTGGCCTCCAAGCTTACCTTCAGTTCCCACCTCAAGTGCCACACGCGTCACCTCCGATGCAAAGGAGTTAAGC
>JAFAAT010000198.1 GCA_023426425.1 Bacteroidota bacterium
CAACTAGCCTTTGAACCTGAAAAGGACACAAAACGCGAACTCATCCCAAAATTGCCCTACAAATTCTACTATCGCTTCAAGGACGATACTGGAAAAACCAGGCGGCTCATGATCGAAGATTGGGAAATTGGCGCTCTCTATTGGAATTGCCTGCGAGCAGCAGAGGGCAATGAAACTGTCGCCCTGGCAAAAGTCCGCGAAAAATACGAGGGTGATTTCCTAAAGAATAAAGATCTCTATCTATTCTTAGGCACAACCAAGGAATGGCATATGCGCCGATCAAAAAATCCATTCGTAATCATTGGCGTATTTTACCCTAAGAAGGAAACACAAGGTTCCTTATTTTGAGAAGATGCTTTCAGTTGTATTATCATTCTACCGTTTAGGCATAGGTCAACGTGCAATTTTGTCTAATTTGGAGGTTAACACTTATTGTTGCTATTAGGGTGTAAACTCAGAAGCTATTTCAACCTTTACCAGTCGACCAGCATCGAAAAAGTCACATGAGGTATCTTTTTGTAGGAAATACCTTAATGTTCGACAGATGTATGAATCTTTCGGTTGCGTTCACGCATTCCTTATAAATTACTCCTAGCAGCTGGAGATCGGTACAGCTGTTAAGGTCAACACCCGACTGTGCCAAAATACGTGAGACGGCCTGGTCGGTTCTGCTATCCAGGAGAATAATCCACTGAGATAGTTCTGGTTCGCTTAGCAGTATTCCTGCTTCGGGTAAGTAGTTGTAAAAACCTCTGAACTGTTGGATATGAATATCCGAAACCGCCCTTATCTCTTCAGTGAGTTTACTAATAACAGCATTCACGTTGAAATAATTCTACGCCTTGAAGTTAACAGGAGTTTTCCACAGGAGGCATCAAAGAGCAGAATGGTATGTATTTGAAAACGATAGTCTGAATGTAAATGGCACAGAGGAGCCGCCTCACAAAAAGTATGAGACGGCTCTTCAGTGAAAGTGAATACAAGTACAACTTACCTGACGATGAAGTTCAGGTGCTGTGTTTGTGTTGGGGTTTGGAAGCGAAGGATATAAACACCGGTCCTGAGGGTTGATGCGTCGAAACCAGCTCGCTGTTGGCCTTTAGCAAGCCTCAGTTTCTGCGAATGCAGGACACGACCATCAATGTTATCCAGGATGGACAGCGTGGCCATGCCTTCTTCACTGGAGATGAAGCTAAGGGTAGTATGACCAGAAGTTGGATTAGGAGCAAGCTCCATAATTAACATGTTTCCTGTTGATTCTTTCATCAAGAGTTCTTCACAATATGCTGCAACCTGCGGCGCAAAATTGGCCCAGTCGTCAGTCCAGTCGACACCACCAAAGGCGCCGCGGAACTCAACTTCGTCATCAAAGTAGGGATCGGAAAGATCACCGGATAGAAAATCCGGGGCGCCTAACGTGCTTGAGCTTAGAGCAAAATCTCTATCGGCAGTAGTACCACAGATACTCATGTTGTCATAACCAAGTGTGGTGGCCGGGGAAAGTTCATTACCTGTTTCAGAGCAAGGATCTGAGCCCTCCAGCCAATCGAACATAGATGAAGAACATCCATTTAACCAGGAGCCTGCATGTGCATAATCACTATTGCCGTTATCATGAAATGAATTGAATGAAAAATTCAAGTCGTCGTTTGCTGTGTGTGCAATACTACCGGCATCATTCAGGAATAAGCCATATTCCTTCCAGTTGGCCAACACACTGTTGTACATCGCTCCGGCTGCGTTTTCGTCAAAACGAACCGCATCAAGGAAGTCAGCGCTTAAAGAAGCATTGCTACAGAAGGAAGGGCCCAGCAATGTCATGTTACTCACCACCGGCCGTGTTAAAGGCGTAGCACTGGTGCCTGTTTCATCATTGGTAAGATAGAAGCCATTTGATCCTGTGGACACGTGTGCGTTCACATCCTGGCGGAAGCCAAGCAGGAACTGCATGTTTCCTGTGTAGCCATAGGTGGCAAAGAAATCATGCTCTTTGGCATTGTAGGAAACCAGGTTCGACACATCTACCTTTCCGCCGTAGAAGTTGAATGCGGAGCGGTCCGTATGTGTCACCTGTACATGGTGGACCTCTGTTGCATCGCCTACTCCAACGAGGTTCAATCCGTAAGTGCTGTAGTGAAGCTGCACATATTTAAACACGCCAGAGTTGTCACTATTCACTGAACCTCCTGCTTCGATGGTGCAGGCACGCTCGAGTTCTATTTCGTCATTGGTCCTGTTGTTCTCTGCCTTGCCTGCAATGTAGATACCTTCCCAGTCGCCATAGTCGCGGCTGTTGACCGGCTGGGCAGAGGTGAAGATAATGGGTAGCTGATCAGTGCCGTTTGCAAGTATGTCTGCATCTCTTTCGATGTAGAGTGCACTGCCCGGATTTCCGAAGATCACTGTGCCAGGCGCTGTGGTGAGCGTATAGCCTGCGCTTACTGTGTAGCAACCCGAAAGCTCATAGCAGTTTTCGGCTTCCAGAGTTTTGTTGGCGCTAAGTGTGCCGCTGAGTGTTTCGCAATCGCAGGCCTGTGCCGCCGCGAAATTATTGAAGGCAAATAGTATCATGCCTATTGCTATCGTATTTTTCATTGCTTGGAATTTTTGTTAGAAATAATTGTTTGCTTATGTATTCCAGCAATGGCGCTAAGGAGGAACTGAGCGCCAGAGGTAATGGCTGGATTTGTATTCCGATGCGAGTCTTGCTGTGCGCATAAGAAGAGATTTGATGGTGAATGGAAACTGCAGCGTTGTGCTGCAAAGGAGCGCTCTGTTTCCAACGTAAAATTTGAAAGAATTTCATTGAGGAAAAACGTGATATATAACACTGTTCCTTAACTCAAAAATGCAGGAATGAAAAACGTGTTAACTAACACTATTTATTTTTCGTTGAGCGTTTTATTTTTACATCTCAGCTATACACCTACTATGACCCGTTTGATTAACATAGTACTTGTGGACGATCTGATAGCTGTTAGCGAGAGTCTCGAGCTTTTGATCAACAGCCTTGGCGGATTCAAGGTTGTCAGTAAGGTGAATTCCGGGACTGCTCTGTTAGAGCTATTAAAGCATCGTGAACTTCCGGACCTTGTACTACTTGACGCAAGAATGCCCGGGATGGATGGTCTCGAGACGCTGGTAGAGGTAAGAAAGCACTGGCCGGAACTGAAAGTACTGGTGTTTACTTCCATGGACTCCGAAAGCCAGGCCGTCAGAATGTTCAGATCCGGAGCCAACGGCTACTTGTTGAGAAACTGTCACCCGGACGAATTAAGTCTGGCCATAAGATCCGTTCATGAAGAAGGATTTTACTACAATGAAAAATACACTGCACAATTCGTCGGAAAGGTATTGTCAAATGAAATAAAGACGCCGAGGCTTACACCCAGGGAAATGAAGGTTGCGAAGCATATCTGGAAAGACCTGACAGATCAGGAACTAGCCACATTACTGGACATGCCATACAGAGCGGTAACCAGTGCAAAAATGGCATTGTATGCGAAATTCTCAGTCCGGTCGAAAGCCTCCCTGGTAATGGCACTTATACAGGAGGGCATTATCCAGGATGGCATCCTGAGCACTTAAGCAAAATCATTTTACTAAACGAAATAGATAAACCATGTTACGTTTATTTTCAGAACTGTCATCATCTCAGCAGCCAATCAGAAGGATGAAGCTTTTGAACATTTTCATCTGTGGCTTATTTAGTTTAGGTTCCTGCCAATCTGAAGTAGGCACGGTTAACCAGAAGGATCCTGTGAATTCAACAGTACAGCTGAATGATGATGTCAATCTTATTCCTGTAGACTCAGCCAACAAGATGATTGAAAGCTATCTTGTTAGTATAGACTATGCTGAGGATAGTTTGAACCTTCGCAGCTTGATCCTTGATGCGGAAACTCTGCGGGATTTCCTCGAGGATGAGGACATCAGTAAAGTAAAAATCATGTTTGCACACACGCTTGAATACATCAACGAGGGAAATCATGGTGTGCCGGCATCATACAATTCTGGTAAGCTCACGATGGTAATTGCAGGATATGACAGCAAGAACGACTATGTATATAATCCCGCAGGCGTGGCGATAAACAGGATGATGGCTTGTCCGCCGAACTGTCCTGAATCAGGATCGGCCTCAAGTGATCTCCTTCAGTAGAACCCAAGCTAAAACTGTATGCATTTTATAAGTGCTATTTATCTGCTTATGCTGACGTTCGCCTGTTTAGCGGGGTGTATAAACCGGAAACGGCTTGACGGGCCACAACGGCTTATCTGGGGGTGGATGTCACTTGTGTTGGGAACTGAACTTCTTGCCTTGCAATTCGCAGTGGCCGGTAAGGAGAATCATATGATATTCAGTTTTTACACCATTGTGGAGTGGCTGGTGTTTGTCCGGTATTTCCGGGCATTGCATGAAATGCAGGGGGTACGAACGTGGCTGAAGTGGCTCTGAATAGTGGGTGCCTGCGTCGGTTTGATCTATCTAATTTTTGATGGAAGATTCACGAAAAACCTGTCGGTGTTATCTGCGGTGTCTACGCTGGCATTGATCGCACTATCGATCACCTTCCTGTACAAATTGTTCGGCGCGCCCCGTTATATACAGTATTATATCCACTTCTGGATCGTAGCCACACTTGGCTTGAGCTGGTGTGTAAGTTTTATGTACTGGCTTCGATTTGACTACTTTATGAGCGACAACCATGAGGAAGCCAAAGGATTGCACATCGTGCTGGCAAGCACTTGCATAGCTACATTTTGTGTGGCAGCGTTCGGATTTATATTTAATCACCGTTTGAATCATAAACTATGCAGACAGACGATGTCGTAGTCTTGGTTGCGGGGGCCGGTTTCGTGTGTGGAGTCTTGTTTCTTGTACTCATAATTTTTGTACTGAAGCACTGTCACATGATAATGGATGTAAAGTCCGATGCAGATCAGTATAGGCATTTGCTTACAAAGGCGGAGCTAAAAGCCGCACTCCAGAAACAAGAGCATGAACATTCGCTTCTGGAAGCACGTGTCAGCGAACAGGAATTTGTGCTGGATCATATTTCGGGAGAGCTGCATGACAATTACAATGGTGCGCTTGGTGCTATAAAGCTGACGATGGAAAAATTGCGCAAGACGATTGCGGAGGAAGAGAATAAAGTACTTCTTGATCAAGCCATAAGCCTGATGTACAGGGTGTCAGATGATTTCTACTTCCTAAGCCGGAGCCTTAACCATTCTTCCGTCTGCAGTGAAGGCCTGATCAAGTCGGTACAGGAGTATCTGCAAAGAATAGAAAAAATCAACGGAATTGATTGTGAACTGAAAATAACCGGAGACTACTGTATCCCGGCAACGAACAAGATACTTGTGTTCAGAATCATTCAGGAAGCTTTGCACAATATAGTGAAGCATGCCCAGGCAAAGCATATCTGGGTGAAGATTGATCTTGCAGACTACCTGCGAGTTGAGGTGCGCGACGATGGCAAAGGTATCACTGCAAACAAGTTGGAATCTCCGGGGCTCGGTATTAAGAGCATGCACAGACGTGCAAAGATGTTGAATGGCACCCTGGAAATTGAAGCAAGGCCGGGGGAAGGAAGCTTGGTTAAACTCGCCTTCTTTGTGGGAGACGAGGCGCTGGAATGGAATCCAGGACTGGCATGACCGGGTCGTGAATAGTTGGAACAGGAAGTTCCGACACAAAAACTTTTAAAAAAGCAATATCTGCAAAATAAAATAGTATCAACGTTCGTTCTATTGAATAGACATTTACTCTGAATTATTACGACAAACTACTGGTGAGTACCAGGACCTTTTCTGGTGCTTTCATTGTAGACAAAGTTGAACGTTCTGTTCACATTGCCGTAAGAGCGTTGATGGTTTTCGTGAGAATTACTGGTGCTTACTTTGCCGAGATCCCGGGTTGATACGGCTTGGGCGTTATCTATAGGCCTGGGCCCGGGATGACGGCAGGTATTCACTCGGGCAGGCCCGCCCCCGATGGGTTCGGGCAGGCCAAACTGCCGAGATCCCGGGTTGATACGGGCTTGGTCGTTATCTATAGGCCTGGGCCCGGGATGACGGCCGACTCAATAGCGTGTTTTTGTTTGATCCTTAAAAGCTAAAAGAAAAATGTTGAGACCAAAAAATCTAAGCAGACGTCTTTTCACCGACAGGGTGAAGCTGGAAAAGATTCTGATCGATGAAACCGAAGAGGTATTGCTGGAAGCGCAGATTTATGATTACCAGAAACAGAAGTTCCTGCATGCTGAAGTGACCATGCGTTTCGAGGTTTTCAAAGACATTCTGACCGAAGTGGACGACCAGGGGGCCAAACTCCTGGACCGCGTTACCGACTGCATCGTGTGCCTGCAACGGGAGGAGATTAAGGAGATTGATGTCAGAGAAGTGTACCAGGAAACTTTGGAACTAAACCATGGCGTGTTCTGCTTCGAAAGATACACGTATGAAGGCCTCCGAAATGCCCTAAGAAAGGCGGAAATGAAATTCGACCTCGGCCTGTTATACCACAACGAATATTGTAAATACGATTCGAAGATTGGCAGAAGTGATGACGGTAGCTGCTACACCATGTTTGCCTTCATTCCTTCCAAACCTCCTGTGACGGTATGCAGGCTTGTGGAACTGTTTGCAAGGCGGTACAGGACGCTGGCCGCTATAGCCTATCAAATCTATGATCTGTTGCTAAGGCATGAGTACTACCTGGTGCTGAGGGAAGCCAGGTGGACGTTCAAGCAAGCAAGAAACTTTACGGGCTTGAAGGATAATAATTCCTACGCGATAGTGGCGAGGATTTACAATACTTTTTCCAGGAACAAGAAGGTGGCGTAGTAATGGGCAAAAGCGAAGGCTAAGGCCAGGTTTCGGGAGTCAGGTTGGCGTTAGAAGGGCAGACGGCTAATGCGATTGCGAAGGCTTGAGGGACAAGAGGGCTAAGGCTTGTGGGACGAGTGGGACAAGAGGGACGAGGGACAAGGGACGAGTGCGACGAGTGGGACGAGTGCGACGAGGGACAAGGGACGAGAGTGACGTGGGGGACGGACCTCCCCCCGCCCCCCTATCCCGGGGTTCGGGCAGGCGGCCTGCGGCCACCCCTGCCTACCGGCAGGCAGGCCTCCTTAACAAGGAGGGGAGACGAGTGCGACGAGGGACGAAGGACGAAGGACGAAGGACGAAGGACGAAGGACCAATGAAATGTTCTTTGAGAGTTTCCCTTTTGATGATGGGGCTAAAGCCCATGACTTTAGCTAAATGAAACCCCGGACTAAAGCCCGGGCTAATGGGGGATAGCATTTTAACTCTTTGGATGTTACCCAACCGTTTGCCCATATTATGAGGCTAATGTTATCAAACAAATACTTAAACACAATTACAACCATGGCAAAAATCCTTTCATTTTTTCAGGAGTTTATTCATTTTGAATTGCCCAGGCTAGCGAGGGAACGTCAAGACTATATTGCCGGCTATGATCAAAAGCTGGCGGCATTAAGGGCTGAAGCGGAAGTGTACCGGTTCAATTTCCGGCAGCAATTCTTCGTGAGTAAGGAAGAGGAATTGCAATATTTCATTGACCAGCAGCAACTGGGTCTTACGATGCTGGCGGACGAGTTGCTTAGGTTCCTGGACAAAAGACAGTTAGTGAAGACCAAAACCATCACCGATGCACCATCACTAACAAACCTTTGTAAGGAAACATACCTGCTGCTGGAATTCCTGCTCAAGCACATCGAGACCTATTTCAGCGGTTTTTTTGATAAGGGGGCGCCGCCGCCCGTTATCTACAGGGTTATAAAACTGCAGGCGTTAAGGCCGAAGATGAAGAGGTTGTTTACACAACTGGAGGCCACACCGACTGACCCGGAGCTAGTGAATTGTGTACTGTCGGAAATGAAAACATTTGTGGATACCTCACCAGAGCATCCGATTTCTTACCGGGAGTTGAGCTATTTTGAAAAGCTGGTGGAAAAAATGGTGGAGCTTGTCGAAACAAACCCGGGCGAAGATCTGACACAGAGGTTGATGGACCTGTTGATCGGGCACAATTTCAACAGTCCGGCATTTATGCAGGTATCCGTTACGAGCTGTGAAGAGCGGCTGCAAAGGGCAGAGACATTGGAAGAGCAGCTCTTAGAGGTGGAGCAACTGCTTAAGTGGGCGATGCATTTGCCAATGCAGCATGCGGTGAGGCTGAATCCTGAGAATATGGCGACGAAGGAGGCGATTGTGAGCTGGCTGAAGAGCGGACATCGTGTACTTTCTACCAAGATTACACTGGCCAAAGAGAAAGCAGAGACAAGGCCAGAGGGGTTGAAGGTGCGGACGACACTGACGGTAGCGATGCTGGGTCACCTTATCAAACTCATGCTGGAGCAGAAGGTAATAGAGGAGACGAATGTGACGAAGATGGCTGAGTTTTTCGCGACGCATTTCATGGCAAAGCACGGATCGATCTCTGCGGAGAACCTGAGGCAGCAGATCACACAGGCGTCGCATACCGCGGTAGAGTCAACCAGGGAGTTGTTGTATCAACTAATCAAGGCCTCCAAGGGCATGCAGGCGTAGGGAAACCAAGTTGGAACGGCAGGGCCAGGGATGACACCGGGCGTGTGTGGAAAGGGATGGATTATGCCCGGTATCTTCTTTCATTTCAGCGGAGGTGATGGCCATCATCTGAACTGCTGCCGCCAATCATTATCTGCAGTCTACCGTGTGGGTATTTTGCATTGCACATATTGATTCTGTTCAACAATTACTTCGCACCTAAACAAATACCAGATGAAAGGCATGGATGAATTTCTAATCCCTTACGTGGTTTCGCAGATCGTGGCGCTTGGCCTGCTTCTTGTGGCGTGGAGGCGTACGAGGCTTGCGCGTCTGCGCTGATTGTTTCTTTTGCCGCGTGGCTGATAATAAAGAATGATGAGAAGAAATTCTTATGGATCAGAAAAGAATGAAAAAAACTGCTGCTGCTGTTGCACTTGTAAGGACATTAGTTACTGTTACACCGGGATTGATCCCAAAACTGACTCATGTCACCCCCTGAGCTGACAGCCCTCATAATTCTAATCTTCTCTTTCGTCTTACTTTGATCATAGAAATAGTTCAATTCAAAAGTTCACGATCATGACACAGCCAACATTCATACTGCGCGACAAACTTTACGAGCTAGGCCAATGGCTCATCACAGGTTTGGTACTGGTCCTCGGCCTTCGCTACATCAAGCAGATCATCGCCTTTGTGCTCACAGAACTCTACAGAATATTCATCCAGGGCGGTGCAGCCATACGTTAGGGCTATGCATTACCAGGCTTCCCGATGTGAACCCTCTCACCCGCTTTCCCTAACTTGCACAAAACAGGCTCTATGGAAAAGATCGTCGTAACTACAGACTTCTCAGAAAACTCCAAAGCTGGAATCCGGTACGCCATTCAACTGGCAAGTTCCCGGAAAGCAGCGCTAACCTTTCTCCATATTCACCAGGTGCTGCGTGCTTCTTTCTGGAATGACGAAGAATACGACCACTACATAGCCCTCGACCGGCAGAAACTGATGGAAGAGTTCCCGAGTTTTATCAGCGGTATATATGAATCAATTCAGCTGACGCCACCTGCAGATCTGCATCTTGTTGTTCATCACCATCTCGAAGTGATCGAAGGCATCATAGAATATGCCAGCGAGGCCGGAGCTTCCTACATCTGCATCAGCACCCGCGGGGCTGGCCTGATCCGCAAGCTGTTTGGCACCAACACCAGTAAGCTCATTCAGACCTCAACCCTTCCCATCATCTCGGTGCCGGGAGACTATATACCCAAACCAGTGGAATCGGTCCTGTATGCAACTGACATGAGCAATCACGAAGAGGAGCTCCGTGAGGTCGTCAACTTTGCAAGACCCCTCAATGCGTCTGTGATGATGCTTCATTTGCACTATCCACATGAACAGAAGCTCAATGAGGAGTCGCTGACTACATCACTAACCAGCCGTTTCAACTACCCTATTGAGGTTTTCTCCAAAGAACGAAAAGTCGAAGACTCCATAATGGATGAAATCGAAGAAGCCGTTAAAGAATCATCGCCATCTATACTCGCTCTTTTCTCCCACCAGGACCGCTCCTTTTATGAAAGGATCCTGCTGCCGGGAAACGCCAAAGAGTATTCCTTCCATGGCAGCACGCCTTTACTGAGCTTTCCAAAGGCGAGAAATGAGGTGACCGATTAAGCGCAGGACAAACCTTGTTAAACATTCGATGAGCTGTGGGTAGGGCTGTAACCAAACCCAACTGCTATTTCACTTAAAGACTGCTTATTACCCGATCCTGAGATAACCCCTTTTAAACATCCGTGTCCTGCAATGCCGGTACATGAATTTCCTTGATGCAGGTGGCATTTGACATGTTGAGGATCAGGTTTACGATGTTCACAATATCTGCGACGGGCATGCGAGCACCCATGTATTTCTGAAGCGCAGCACCGGCTCCTTCACCAAAAGGAATATCAGTTGCTATTGACCCAGGGGAAATACATGCCACAGAGATTCCATCCTTTCTGAGAAACTCCCGCAGAGCATGAGTAGCACCGCGCAGGCCGAACTTGGTGGCCGTGTACACCACCGCGTCATTGCCCTCGTTTTCCAGACCGCAGGTTGATCCAATAAAAATGATCTTTTTGAGATTACCGGTCCGCAGGTTCGGGAGGAGCTGTTGCACGAGCAAAATGGCGCTTGTCAGATTCGTATTTATGATCCTCAGTATCTCGTCCTGTGGTGTGGATTCAAAACTCTTTTCCTCCCAGATTCCGGCGTTGTACACCAGCACATCAATGGGCGAGTCGCCGATGGTTTCGATAATAGTCGGCACGCTAAGCGTATCGCTAAGATCTGCCTGAATCCATTGCTTGCTAAAGGAGGTTCTAACCTTTAGACTGACAGGCTCGGATCTTGAAACCAGGAAAAACCGATCCTGGTCTGCACCCAGCCCCTCTGTCAGTGCGTGGCCCAGCCCTCTGCTTGCACCAAAGATGACGATGTTCCGCATGATCGATTCTATTTGATCTGAAGTTAGAGAAACTCTCAATGATCCCATTCAGTACCTGCGAATAGCAGGAGTCTGTGAGAGACTGGCCTCTGTCGAAGAGAACAAGTTGCAGAAAACTATGGCTGAGATAAGCTGCGCTAAACATTCATCTAATGTGTTTTTACTGCCTAAGGTAGTTTGCCGAAGTTGCTGGTTGCTAATTATTTACCGTTTTCACAGGAAGTTTGGGCTTTATGAGGTAACGTTGCTATGGGTAATCAATTCTAGAAGTAGAAATATCAGCCGGTTTCTACCGGCTGTTTTTGTTAGTTTGCCGGTGACATAAGGCGAGTCACATCAGGCACGGACAGAGGACCTTCTTGTCAATCCAGCGAAGCAGATGCTGGATGAGGTACGACCGCCCAGGTTCTCGCTTTTTGAAACTGAGGCGCAAAGGTGTGGAATCCACCTCAATATGTACGAGTGTACATGCTAGCAGCTTATATGTTACAACTAATCCATGAAAAGAAATTAACACTTTTTGAAGCGTGATTTTCCAATGTCTATTATTGACTAATTTCCTGTATTCAAACATCGAATTTTATCAGTCTAAATTGGTATAATATTTATCGGGCAAGATTTGTATGGTATTTTTTTTCAGTCGAAAAGGGTCCTTCCCACCCCAGTCTAAGTTGTGTCCAAGGGTCATTTCGGATACAAAACTCCGCTGCAGACCTGTGCCTTTGACATCCTGGTGTTTTGTTTCAGGAATAATTCAATCCCAGTTATAATTTCAGGTCTGATGTCAAGCGAAAAGCATAAAGAAATTACCAGGTCGGGAGAAGAGTATTACGTTATAGCCATCGGGGCTTCTGCGGGAGGCCTGGAGGCGATCAACGAGTTTTTTGACAATATGCCTGCGAATGATCGCATGGCCTTTATCATTATTCAGCATTTATCTCCCCAGCACAAAAGCCTGTTAGTTGAACTGATAGCGAAGCATACTTCTATGCGTGTATCAGAAGCGCAGCACGGTGAAAAGGTAACAGGAGGATCAGTATATGTGATCCCGAACAATAAGGTAATTTCGATTCAGGAAGGGAGGCTTTTGCTGGAGGAGAAATCTTTTATTAAGGCACCCAATACTGCCATAGACATTTTCCTTAAGTCGCTTGCAGAAGACCGGAAGCAGCATAGTGTAGCGGTGATTCTTTCCGGGACTGGTTCAGATGGTTCGAGAGGCATACAATACGTCAGGGCAAATGGAGGATTGGTGCTCGCGCAGGACCCCACCTCTGCCCAATTTGATGGAATGCCTCATAGCGCAATTGCGACAGGCCTTGTTGACTACATCCTGCCCCCGGAGCTCATGCCGGACCAGATCTTTACTGCGATCAATGAAAAGCCATTGCATCCGAGAGACAATAAGGGGGAGCCTTCAGAAGCAGATCTGCGCGGTGTGCTGAAGTTAGTGGAGAGAAACTGTCAGCATGACTTTACAGATTACAAGTCAGGCACTCTTCTGCGTAGGATCAGCCGGCGGATGAACTCCCTCGGGGTTGATGACTTCAAGGAGTACTACCGCATGCTGGAAACAAGCACCGAGGAATGCAGATTCCTGGGCAAGGATTTTCTTATTGGCGTAACCAAGTTTTTTCGTGACCTGGATGCTTTCAATGCGTTGCAAAAGCAGGTACTGGAACCCATAATTCGGCAGAAACCAGAAGGGGAATTTGTGAAAGTATGGGTGACTGCATGCAGTACCGGGCAGGAAGTTTATAGTATTGCCATGCTGCTGAACGAGTTAATTGAGCAGAGTGGCAAAAACCTTGAAATGAAGCTTTTTGCTACAGATATAGATGCGGAAGCTATCGAAATAGCTGCAAAAGGCACGTACACACCTGATGTGATGGCAGACGTACCGACACGTCTGAAGGAAAAGTACTTTACCGCAGAAGAGCGAACCTATACCGTTCAGCCTTTTTTGAGACAACAGATCGTCTTTGCGAGGCACAATGTCCTGAAAGATCCACCCTTCATAAGAAATGACCTTGTGACCTGCAGGAACATGCTCATTTACATGAACAGTGGTCTCCAGGCAAAAGTGATGACGACATTAAGGTTTGCACTGAATGGTGGCGGATACCTGTTTTTGGGACCGAGTGAAGTTCCTGCTGGTGATCAGATGCTTGAGGCAGTTGACCTAAAATGGAAGATTTACAGGAAACTTGATGTGCAGGAGGGGTACAATCCAGAACGATTGCCTTCGGTAGATTTACGTACAAGAAACAGAATTCCTGCAGAGGTAAAGAAAGCTACTGCCCTCGAGCTCCTCTTTAAGGATACATTGGTCAGGCATTTCGGATTTGCTGCGATCCTGCTTGACAGGAACTTTGAGGTAAAGGAAGCTATTGGTGACTATCGTAAATATCTCTCGCTTCCCGAAGGTGCATTTTCACTAAACATTCTCAGGATGGTACCTGCTGAACTGTCTATCAGCATTGCTGCGGCAGTTCGCAGGTGCCTGAAAGAGAAGAAAGAGGTGACCATCAACCAGGTTTTGCTGAGCGAAGCCGCTGAACGGGTTCAGGTATTCATCAGTCCGATGATGGGGGAGGGTCAGGTTATGCTACTGCTTGCACGCGCAACTGAAAATCTGCACACCAGCGCTGAGCAGATCACACCTGTTCAACCGGTGGACTCTGCTTATGTGAGGGAACTGCAGGAAGAACTGCGAGAGACCAGAAGCAATTTGCAGATGGCAGTGGAAGGTCTTGAAACCGCGAATGAAGAACTTCAAAGCTCAAATGAAGAGTTGCTATCTGCCAATGAGGAATTGCAAAGTTCAAATGAGGAACTACAGTCACTTAACGAGGAGCTACATACTCTGAATACCGAACATCAACTGCGGATCAAGGAACTCCTGGAATTGAATGATGACCTAAATAATTATTTCAGAAGCACTGACATAGCCCAGATCTTCCTGGACCGGAATCTTCGTGTGAGGAAGTTTAACCCCTCCGCACAGAAAATTATCAATCTAATCGAAGACGATATAGGGCGGCCTATACAACATATTTCGAGCAACATCATCGACAGTCCTCACCTGGTGGAGGACATAAGATCTGCGATAGAGACAAACACTAAACATGAGCAGGAGGTACATCTCAACAACGGCAATACGTTAATTCTAAGGATTTACCCCTACGTGCGCAAAGATTCAGTGGTGGATGGTGCAGTGATCACAGTGTATGACATCACCCATACAAAGGAACTTGACACGATCGTCAAAGCTGTATACAATGCCACTATCAGTGCGAAACTAGCTTTCAGGAGCCAGAGGGACAGACAGGGAATTATAGTGGACTTTGAGCTTATTTCAGCGAATCATGCTGCGGAACCATGGCTGGGCAGGAAGCCGGAAGACGCAATCGGAGGTAAGGCTTCCGTGGCGTTCCCACTATTGACAAATGCAGACTTATTTCAGGCAAGCCTACAGGTAATTCGCACTAATCAACATTTCATTGAAGAGATTTACCTGGAGCACGGGCCTCAAACAGGGTGGTTCGATTTTACGATCACCCCGATGATGGATGGAGTTGTAGTATCTATTCTGGATATAAACGACAAGAAGAATGCTGAAGCACAGTTCCGACAGAATTACGAAGAATTGATGGTGGCGAAAGAATCTCTGAATCGACTGAATCAGGAACTGGAGCAAAAAGTACGGCAAAGGACGCAGGAGTTATCACTCAGCGAAGAACGGTTTCGAATCGTGGCTTCTGCAGCAAGTAACGCGGTATATGACCGGGACTTATCAACCGGCAGGATATGGTGGAGCGATTCGGTATTCCGCTGGTTGGGATATCCAAGTGAATCTGAGCTTCAGGATTCATCCTTCTGGCTTGACCTTATCCACGCGGATGATCGCAGGAAGGTTGAGGTTGCGCTGGCGGAAGCTTTAGACGAGAAGAAGAGCTGGCAGCAGGTCTACCGCCTGAAGAAATCTTCGGGCGAGTATGTAACCGTAGAAGACAAGGGTACAATCGTATATTCTGAAGACGATATACCGCACCGGCTTATTGGCGCACTCACTGATCTTTCGATGAAAGAGCTTGAAGAACAGAACCGTCAGTTGCTACTGAACAACCAGGAACTTGAGAAACTGGTACAACAACGCACAGCTGATCTTGAGGCGCAGGCATTAAGTCTGAAGAAAGCAAACCAGGAACTACAGCGAGTCAACCGCGAGTTTCAATTCGTAACTGATTTTATGCCTCAGCTCGTTTGGGCGACCCAAAAGGATGGCTATCACGAGTTCTACAACAAACGGTGGTACGAGTATACAGGGCTCAATGCAGAAGACTCGTTTGGCGAAGGCTGGAACAGGGTTTTACATCCGGAGGATAAACAACGTGCGCAACAGGTTTGGCAATATTCATTACGAACAGGAAAGCCGTACGAAATCGAGTACCGATTCAGGAAGTATGATGGCGAATACCGCTGGTTTTTGGGAAGAGCATTACCGTTTAAAGACGAACAGGGCAATATCATCAAATGGTTTGGCACCTGTACAGATATTAACGACCAGAAGATGGCCAACGACCTGTTGGAGAAGAAAGTGAGAGAACGTACAGAAGACCTGGAAACTGCAAACACGGAACTAATGCAGTTCGCGTCCATTGCTTCACACGATTTGAAAGAGCCGCTGAGGAAGATTGTCATGTTTAGTAACGTGCTTAACGAGAGATATTCAAAAGAGCTATCTCCTGAGGCGGTGGCTCATCTAAAACGGATAATTAATTCGTCGAGCCGTATGAATGAACTCGTGCATGACCTTTTATCATTCACGAGACTTACTTCCTCAGAAGCTTTGTTTGAAACAGTTGATCTTGATGAAATCCTGGAACAGGTATTGAGTGATCTCGAGCTAACGATCCAGGAAAAGAAAGCCGAGGTGGTGATTCAGGATAATTTGCCTGTGATGGAGATAGTTCCCGCACAGATGCGGCAGGTGTTCCAGAACCTTATAGCGAATTCATTGAAGTTTTGCAGGCCTGGAGTCGCTCCGCGGGTCCAAATACATTGCATGAGAGTTGCGGCTCTTACTTTCATTGACGCTGCCGATAAAAATGGCCAGTATTGCAGAATTACAGTTCAGGACAACGGAATCGGATTTGACAACACCTATGCTGATAAGATATTTACGATTTTTCAGCGACTGAACCAGCGAGATGTTTACGACGGAACCGGTATAGGATTAGCTATCGTTAAGAAGATAATAGTAAACCATGGAGGGATAATCCGTGCTTCTGGTGAAGAAGGCAAGGGTGCAAGTTTTCAGTTTGTACTGCCTCTTAAAAGGACCTATTAGGTTTCAAACAACCCTATTTGTGCGGTGATGAGTTTCGGAACAGTCGAGGGAAAAAGCAGCATTATTCTATCACATTTTAGCTAACTTGAACACTAAAGCTTAGTGTGATGAAAAAGTTGATGCTGTTGATGCTGTACATTCTACTTGCAAATTCACCTGCTGAAGCACAGTCGAAGGTAGAGGCCATTAAGATCAAAGCCTCTATCTATTGCGACCACTGCAAAGAATGCGAGAGTTGTGGCCCCCGTCTGGAAGAAGCCATATATGAAGTAAAAGGTGTCAAACGTGTGGATATAGATGAAGTCAGCAGTACTTTAAAAGTTGTCTACAACACCCAAAGAACCTCCGCCGACGCAATCAGGCAGGCAATTACCAAAGCAGGCTTTGACGCTGATGACCTGGAGGCTGACCCCGAAGCCTACGCCCGACTGGACGAGTGTTGTAAGAAGAAGTGACATCCGGTGTCGATCGGATGGCAATAGGGCTAGTAAATCCAACAGTCAGATGAAAACTTTCAAGTGCATACATATGTTACTCAGCCTCCCGCTCTTCTTCTGTTTTCTGACAGTCATACTTGTTCTTGCACTCGGGACAATACGGCTCGGCTATATACCATCCTATGGTGATACCGCTGACCCATACGCACTAGGCCTAAACTATATTTCCACTATCATTGTTTTTTTGACTCTTCCCGCTGCTTTTACGTTGGCGCTGTGGCCGCTGCTCACTATAGCACTTTGGGTACAACAGAAGACATTAACTGCATGCTATAAAGTTTCTTACATCTTTTTCGGAACAGGACTTGCTGGGCTGACAGTTCTTCATCTATTCTTTTCAGATTATTTCGGTTGGGTGCTGGACTAAAGCCGGCTTTTGAATAGCATACAGACAGCCACTCAGTTTGCGAGGCTCCTACAGAGTTGTAGTCCCGCAGGTGCGGGACATGATCGGTGTTATCTGAATGTTTCCTCCAGAGCGGTAGCTCCTATGTAGCATGTTTATGTTGCTTGAACGTGATTCTACAGAGCGGTTGCCCCGCACGTGCGGGGCATGACCATGTTACGTGAGCATGGATCTACAGAGTGGTAGCCCCGTACAAGCGGGAGATGATCGGTATTATCTGAATGTTTCTCGCAGAGCGGTAGCTCCTATGGAGCATATTGATGTTGTTTGAATGTGATTCTACAGAGCGGTTGCCCCGCACGTGCGGGGCAT
>JAFAAT010000243.1 GCA_023426425.1 Bacteroidota bacterium
CGATCGTTACTTCATCAGCAAGACAGCCAACAAGATCTGGTATATCGAAGACGCGAAAATAAAAGAGTTCGTCGGCCCCTATGACGAATGGGTCACCTGGCAGGCCGAGCGCCAGAAGCGCGCAGCTGAAGCCGCAAACGCTCCCACTGAGGTACTGAAAAAGGATGCTCCTAAAAAAGAAGCAGAGAAGCCTAAGCCGGCTCCCAAACCTGCCATCCCTCACAACGAGCTTCAGCAACTCAAAAAGGACTACCAGCAAAAGATGAAGTCCTTCCAGAAGCTCGAAGCCGAACTTGAAAAGCTGAAAGCAGAAAAAGCCTCACTCGAAACCAGGCTCGGCGATCCTTCCGTCTATGCCAACAAAGAAGAGTTCCTCAGACTTGATGAGCAATACAAAAAGATCAGCACTCAAACCGAAGAGAAAAGCAAGCTCTACGAAAAGCTTTTTGAAGAGGTGATGGAGCTGGAGGAAAAGCTGGGGTAGCTGGTTTTTAGCTGAAGTTTAGGTCAAGGAATAGCTTGCAGTCCTGTTTAAAACGTTGCGTTTGACATCTGTCTGACCGAAAATTCTGGATATAGATCAGTCTATTTCCACGACTGATATACTCCGGCTTTCTCACACTGGTGAGTCCATGATGACTAGCTAATGATACTTTGATACTCCTTGATACTCCTTGCCAGCTCAAATCCAGCGTCACTTTCTAAGGTCACTCTCGTCGTCTCCAGGGTCCCACTGTCCCTAAAGTCCCTATCGTCCCTGGGGTCCCTATCGTCCCTCATTATTCGCTCTGGAAACTCACTTAGCCACGCCAGCCGTAAAACAGCGATTCAGGCAAACGACTCAATGCGCAACCACAATCCTGGTCTGCAACCTCCCTCTTCCCGCCTCGCTATACAGGATCATGTAAACGCCATTCCCTAATCCTCTGCTATCAATCCTCAAAAGCTCCTGGTCGACTTCCGTACTATAAACGACTCTTCCCATAGCATCCACAACACTCAGCATCCCCCCGGCTTCCTTCAAGCCACTAATCCGCACACTCACTTCCTCGCCTGCAGGGTTTGGATATGCCTCCAGCTTAGTGCCGCCCGCTGTCAGCTCCTGCACGCCCGTAGGCCAGGCCGTACTGAACCATTGGCTAAATCCACATCCAAAGTCGCCACCATAATAGCCATTCAATGTCAGCGGAAACACACTGGTCGTACGCATTATACGGAAATTACCAACTCCCGCTCCCGGGTTTGCCCACCAGTTCATCCCGTCACATCCGCGGTCCTCAACCACCAGCTTGTACACACCCGGTCCCAGTACTACAGTGTCACTATACTGCGTTGCAGGGTTATTATTCAACCTCGACGCAACCGTATCTCCCCCAATATTCAAGATTACCCAATTGTTCTCGCTTGCTCCGCCAACCACTCCGTTATTGGTCTTCATCGATACCACAACTTTCGACGGCCAGCTCGGTACTCCCACAAACTTTGAACTCAAACTATTGTTAGTCGCATCTTCATCGGTTTGCCCATTCACCTCTAGTATCGTAGCTACAAAAGTGTTAGTATCCACCGCAGCCCGCACCGACCACACTTCCGGCAGCGCAATTTCCGTCTCCTCCAGCGCTCCCAGGCTGCCATTCCAGGTGTACTCAGGCATCCACTGCCCCGGCACCCCATACTGAATCTTCAACGAAGTCACCGTAGTACTCCCCGTATTCTTTACCTTAATCACCGGCCCGCCCGCACTCGGGTTCTCTCTGAAATGCGCCTCAAAAATCGTTGGGTTAATAATATCATCCAGCGACGCATCCAGCGCTTTATTCATGCCTCCATAGTAAAACACTGCCGCCTCTATGATATAGGAAGCCTGGCTCTGGGAGTTCGGATTGGGCACCGAAGTATAGTTCGGAAACGTTGCATTCACCGTATAGTTGCTGCCACCATTCACGCCTGTCAACACATGACTAAACGGCTTCACCAGGTCCCCAGGGCACCAGCCGCCCCGGTCATAGATCCAGGTGCCGTTCTGAGGATAGTAATTGTTAAAGCCACAGTCATCTCTCCAAAAGTTCTGTGTAGCCAACGCACTGTTATTCAGGTTCACAGTATAGGTGTTTGGACAGAATTCCGCACAACCCTGCGCATCACCTCCATGTCCGGTCACTGTAAACTTTAGCTCCGCAGTTTGCGCATTTGCCGGTGCCGTCAAAGACACATTCGCAAGCGCATCATTGATTGGCGTGCTGCCATGCCCATAATTAAATCCTCCTTTCCACAAGGGCTTTATGCCCACCACATCCCGCTCCGGAGTTCCTTCTATAAACGCAAACTTTACATCAGCTGTAAATCCTCCCGAGTATCCTGAATAATGCACCCTCACAGTATTGCTGTTCTGCAGCAATGGGTAAAAGTCCGTCACATCAAATTGGTACACCCCCTTCCAGTTTGCAGTCATGCGCATACTATTCGCATAGGGCGTAATCAGCCTTCCCAGTTCCACGGTATCACCACCCGGCGTCATCAGCTTGGTTTGCACTGTATAGTCCCAGTCCGAACAGTACTGCTCATTGGGCGGGCATATGTATTTGCCTAACGTAAAAACCATATAGATTTTGCGGTAGCTGGTATTCCCCGCCGGAAAGCTGATTGTTGTATCATAGTCGCCAAACCAGCTTAATTCAGTGCCGGCATGTGCCTGCACCCAGGTCGTGTCTCCGGGAACAGCAGAAGCTGAAAAACTGGTCATTGCGAGCAACAGGAAACCGAATAAGAACTTTCTCATCAGAGCGTATTTGATTAAATGATGGGCTAAAGTTAAAGATTCGCCATTTAAACCGCACCTACATCCTCAATTCACCAAAACAGCTTATTTAGAAGTACCTTTGCACGCTTCGGAGAAGTCCTCCGGATTAAATCAGTACCATGCCCGGATTTACCGTAGCAATTGTAGGCAGACCTAACGTCGGCAAATCAACGCTTTTCAACCGCTTGCTTGAGCAAAGAAAAGCTATTGTCGAAGACACGCCCGGTGTAACCCGCGACAGGCAATATGGCATCGCCGAGTGGAATGGCAAGTCCTTCAACGTTATCGATACAGGGGGCTTTGTCGTCAAGTCCGAAGATGTCTTCGAAACCGAAATACGCAAGCAGGTAGAGATCGCAGTAAATGAAGCCAACCTCATTCTCTTTGTCGTAGACACCGTCACCGGCATCACCGGCCAGGATGAAGATATGGCCGATATTCTCCGCCGCTCTCCCAAGCCTGTACTACTTGTAGTCAATAAGGTCGACAATGCGCAGCGTGCCCTCGATGCCACTGAGTTCTATGCCCTCGGCTTCGAACATACGTTCCAGGTCAGTTCCATCTCCGGCAGCGGCACAGGCGAGCTCCTCGATGAGCTAACCTCCCACATTCCCGAGGAGACCAGGACAGAGGAAGAAGCATTGGCAGAGGAAGCAATCCCTAAGTTTGCCATCATCGGCCAGCCCAATGCAGGAAAGTCAACACTCCTCAACGCCCTGGTAGGGGAGGAGCGCACCATCGTCTCCGATATCCCCGGCACCACCCGCGATACCATCCACACCCATTATAAGCAGTTCGGCAAGGAGTTCATCCTCATCGACACAGCAGGGCTCCGCAAAAAGAAAAACGTACACGAAGACATTGAATTCTATTCGGTAATCCGCGCCATCCGCGCCCTCGACGAAGCCGATGTCTGCTTCATTGTCATAGACGCAGAAAAAGGTATCACCGCCCAGGATGTAAGCATCTTCAGCCTCGCCGCCCGCAAGGGTAAGGGCATCCTCCTGCTGGTGAATAAATGGGATCTGGTAGAAAAGGAAACCAACACCGCCCGAGACTACGAAAAAGAAATCAAGCAAAAGATCGCTCCCTTCACAGACGTACCCGTAATGTTCATCTCCGCCGTCGAAAAGAAACGCATCTTCCAGGCTATGGAAAAAGGCCTGGAGGTCTTCGACAACAGGCAACGCAAAGTGCCTACCTCGCAGCTGAACGATGTACTTCTGCCCGAAATCGAACGCTACCCACCACCCATGACGCGTGGTCACAATGTAAAGATCAAGTTCATAACTCAACTCCCTGTTGTGGTGCCGTCCTTCGCATTCTTTTGCAACTACCCCGACGCCATCAAGACTCCTTACAGGAATTTTTTAGAAAATAAAGTGCGCGAGCACTTCAACTACAGCGGGGTGCCAGTCAGGATTTTCTTCCGTAAGAAATAGCACCACCCGTAAAACGAATTATTTGTGAAGACAAGAACTTTAAAGAAGGATAAGGTAAACATCATCACCCTGGGCTGTTCCAAGAACATGGTGGACAGCGAAGTGCTCAGTGGTCAGCTGAATGCCAATGGCATAAAGGTTAAGCACGAAAGCACTAAACTGGACCATAACATCGTGGTGGTAAATACCTGTGGTTTCATCGACAAGGCTAAAGAGGAAAGTGTCAACACCATCCTTGAGCAGGTGTCCCTGAAACAGGAAGGAAGATTGGATAAGGTTTATGTCACCGGCTGCCTCAGTGAGCGCTACCGCAATGACCTCATGAATGAAATTCCAGAGGTAGATGCCTGGTTCGGAACCATGGAGCTTCCTCTCATCCTGAAACAGTTTAATGCCGATTACAAACAGGAACTCATCGGTGAGCGCATGCTTGCTACACCCAAACATTACGCTTACCTGAAGATTTCCGAAGGCTGCAACCGCACCTGCTCTTTCTGTGCCATTCCCCTGATGCGTGGTGGCCACGTCTCCAAAACCATCGAAGAGATAGTCGCCGAAGCAAAGAAACTGGTCGCAATGGGTGTGAAAGAGGTTATGCTCATCGCGCAGGAGCTCACCTATTACGGCCTCGATATCTACAAAAAACGCGCACTCTCTGAGCTGCTGAAACATCTCTCCGATGTTCCCGGCCTCCACTGGATTCGCCTCCACTATGCCTATCCTTCAAAGTTTCCGCTCGACATCCTAGACGTTATGCGGGAGCGCGAAAACATCTGCAACTACCTCGATATGCCCCTCCAGCATATCTCAGATCATATGTTGAAGGCCATGAAGCGGCAGATGGACAAGCAGGAAATCTATGACCTCATAGCCACCATTCGCGATCGCGTACCCGGCATCTGTATCCGCAGCACGCTTATAGCTGGCTTCCCCGGCGAAACACAGGATGATGTACAGGAACTAAAAACCTTCCTTGAAGATGTCCGTCTCGATAGGGTAGGGATCTTCACCTACTCCCACGAAGAAAACACCTCCGCCTATGGTCTGATTGATGACGTACCGGCTGAAGAAAAAGAAGCCCGTGCACAGTCCATTATGGAAGTACAACAGGAAATCTCCTTCGAGAAGAATCAGGAAAAGATCGGTAAAACATTCAAAGTCCTTGTAGACAAAAAAGAAGCTGGCCGATACCTTGCCCGCACAGAATTCGACAGCGTAGAGGTAGACAATGAAGTGATTATCCACAGTGATAAGCCACTGCCCATTGGCGACTTCGTAAACGTTACCATCACCAAAGCCTACGACTACGATCTGGAAGCTGTTCTCGTATAGGATATCTATCAGGCGGTCGCTGCCTGTTCAATGATTTCCCGCAATTGCTTGGCGGGCACCACTCCCGACTGGCGCCATTTAAGGTCTCCGTTCCGGAAGATCATCAGTGTAGGTACACCCTGGATACTCAGCGCCTGTGCAGCATCAGGGTTCTTGTCCACATCAATCTTGATGATTGTAACAGCATCCCCAAGCTCTGTCTTCACTTGCTCTAAAATAGGGTTCATCATCTTGCATGGTCCGCACCATGTGGCATAGAAATCCACTAGTACGGGCTTCTCAGAATTGATAATTTCATTAAACGTTGCCATATCCAACTGTTTTCCTGATAGATGCTTCTAAATACTATTCCACAAACTAAAGTGAACGTTAAAGGTTTTCAAATGGGCGTCTTCAATGCTGTCATGGCACGGCTTTTTGATCTTATACTTTGGAAACAGGAATGATAGAATAATGTACGATTTATAGGTGAAGTGGTTTAGAATGATGGTACATAAGCAGGATGTGAAGATTGGATTTGGAGCAAGAGTGGTATAGGACTTGAAGGTTGTATGTGACACATCCATAAAGAGAAATCTCCCGGCAGACCCGGGAGATTTCTCGTTTAAGCATCTTTCACTGCAAGTGCCTCTTTATTATCTTCCTGCAACAGATCGTTGTGAATAGCTACTCCAGCCTTCACTCCTTCCGCTGCAGCCACCACCGCGAAATGCATGTCGAACGAAGCGTCTCCCGCAACGTACACACCTTTCACACTTGTCTGCTGCTTCCGGTTTGTTATGGCTGGCCCCTTACTGGAACATTTACACCCCAGTTGCTTAAGCGGACTGTCATTGACCCTGTATCCATGGTGTGTGAACATAGAATCACATGCTATTTCCCGCCCGTCTGCCAGCACAACTGCACTCAGTTTGCCATCCTTCTCTGCCAGCTTTGCAATCTTCCGCGTAACCACCTTTATTCCCATTGAAGCAAGTTGCTGCCTCTGTACTTGTTTCAAATAGTAAGAACCATCTGTAAACAATATCACGTTCGATGTAAGATGACGGAGCGCCAATGCCATACCATAGCCGTTATGTTTGGTAGCATAGAGTCCTACCGTCGAATCCTTACATTCATAGCCATCGCAGAACGGGCAGTGAAACACTGAAGCACCCCACAATTCCTTCATTCCCGGAACATCAGGAATATTATCACATACGCCAGTCGCCACTAATACTTTCCTGCAATGATGCGTAGTCCCCTCGCGATCCGTCAGTTCAAAGTTTTCCGCTCCCGTACGGGCACGCTCTACTCTTCCTTCTATTATTTTAACGGGATAATGTTCCAGTTCTTCCCTGGTGATTCGCAGGAAATCGGGAGGTAAAATTCCGTCCCTGGTAATGAAATTATGCAGCCCGTGCGACTTCAAATTCCGCTGCTTTCCTTCATCTATTACCAACACTTTTCTGCGGCTCCTGGCCAATACAGTGGCAGCACTTAAACCTGCAGGGCCACCTCCCACAACAATAACATCCCAAACGGTTTTTTCCTGCGACATGTATTACCAATGGGAAGACAAGTATAAATACCATTCCTTTTGCAAGGGGATATCTAGAGCCTGGAAATGGATCTGTAAAAGCTCATACTTCTGTAGACAAATGAGGGTAATGGGAAACTCCCGCGGCTCAACCGCCTTCTTCGCAGAAGCTGCATTCTTCTTCTTCTTGTGGTTCTTTGGTTTCCTGTAAACAGAGCTGTAAGGTAGCTGATACCCATGTAAAGTTTGAGCGCCGCGCCTGTAAGACTAAGGACAATTCTTGACCTCATGAAATTAATCGTAACTTGTTCTGAATGCTTCATAAAGGTGCAATAGTCCTGGCTGCTACTGAAAAAAGCTGCGGTTCTTAACCAACGCTTTACAACTGGTTAACCACTCATTTACAACTTCTTACGCTAGCATCTTTAATGGTACCAACTGTCATTTTTACGTCACAGGAACGTCAAATGAGTTTCATTTCTTTTAAATAACCAAAAATCAAAGTAGATTTATATTGTTATAAGTGAACCACTCAATCTTCACCCATATGAAAAAGGTATACGCTTTAGTCTTTTTGCTCGCGCTGATGTCGCCTGAAACCTATGGAAAAACCACCGGATTGAGTGTTCCAAGCCTTTTCCCACAGTTCGGACCGGGGGGCACCAGTCAACATCAAAGTTTTTACCAGTCGCGCATAATCGGCCAGAGTTATTACGTACATGATGGCACTAACTTCATCCCTATGGATTCAACCACGTATGCATATTCTTTCGGACGTGGCGGGGAACTTTCAAAAGAAGAAATGGATGATCACTACGTAAGCTTTGATGTGAGTTATACATATCGTTACGATGTCTCAACTTCGTCATGGGTTAATCGTTATGAGCGCAGCCAGACTTACAATGCCACAAACAAAGCTGAATATTATACCTGCAGAAACTGGAAGACCTCAACGTCTTCCTGGAAAGATTCAGCACGTTTTGTCTACATCTATAACTCTGACCAAACCAGGTTGGACTCTACCAGCTTCCAGATCGCGATGAACTTTGGTTGGCAGCATCACGTTTTCTATAGAAATATCTATGATCCCATCACGAACAAACTCACCGCCATCAACTCGCTTGTCTATCGCTGGAGTTTCGAATATGATCCGAGTGGCAATATGATCAAAAGGGAAGAGAAAAAATATTCTTTCCCTTTGGGTGGCTGGACTAACAGCGCACGTCATACCTTCACTTATGACCTGAACAACAGGATAACTACCTACATTGTTGAATCATTTAACAATGGCTGGGAAAACGAGGAGAAATTCGAATACACTTATTCCGGTAATGAAGTTATTTCGTCACTTTGTTACAAATGGGACGGTGCAGGCTGGGAGCTTACTGGCAAGCACGAATTTACTTACGATAACAACCGCAACAAGCTAAGCGACACCTGGATTGAATGGGATGCGGCAACTAGTACCTGGACCAACGTCTCTGTGCTCCTTTGGACATACAACCAGTTTGGACAGCCAACTACCTACCAATCCAAAACCTGGGATGGGACAAACTGGGTAGTGGCCTCAGAAGATTTCCTGCGTAGTTTTTACTACCAGTCATACAACCCCAATTCCGTTAATTCTGTTGCCAACAAGACCGAAGTACAGGTGTATCCACAGCCCGCTAGTAGCGCGCTTAACATAAAGCTGTCTGATGCTATAGCAACCACGGGGGAAATCAACATCATCGATATGCAGGGAAGAGTTGTGCAGAAGAATGCAATGCAGCCTGGCAAAGAACAGGCAATCTCAGTGGCAGGACTTCCCACTGGTACCTACGTGCTCCGGTTTAAGTCAGGAGAGATAAACCATTCGAGGCAAATCTCTGTAGTCCATTAGATCGCATCGTAATTAAAACGTAGAAACATAGGCTTGCCCGGACAGGGCAGGCTTTCTTAATCAGCCTTGACCAGATCGGGCTGGAAACAGCATTGAATCACACTTTTAGATTCCGGGGCTGTATATTACTATTTGACTTAAGAAGAGCGCAACAAGAGTGCTCCAAGACCGAAGCAAGAGCGGCCCATCACCGCTCAAACATTAAAGTATTCAGGAAGTAACTTCCAGGCAATCAGACATATACATACAACGCGGGAAAAATCAAATTTGGTAACGAAAATTCAACAGCCGATCCAGCTTCTGGTACATCTTTAGATGGTACGCTATTTATATACTTCGTGTACAATCACTACCTCTGCTATGAACTATTCTACATTTTCAGATATTCTGCTGCACATCTTCAGTTTTCTTTCCGTGCTGGCAATATCCGGATTTCTGCTGTATGGCATGTACAAAGGCTACATACTCGAAAAGGAGTTTAGACTCAGGAACAGAAGGAAGTACTTCTAACAGCTTTGGACATGTTCCTTATGACGCTGTCCGGGATTGTCAGCCCTTATTGGCAAGCTTGTCGAAAGCCAGCCAAACTACGCTGAGCGCCATATAGGCCTTAAGCAAAATGCCACCTACCACAGCTGTAGTCCCAAGAAATAGTTTTAGTGCAACCTTTTTCCTTAGCCTGGTCAGGTCGCTCCCGAAGTCCCGGAGTGCTACCTCTTTATAGACCGGTTTTGATGCAATTGTACCCGCTTTCATTACTTCTGTAGTTGTTTTTGTTTGTTTGATTACTGCATTAAATGCAGATTCATAACAAAGGTGTGATCCTACAGAAGTAACAGGAAATTCTAAACCGCGGTTAACACGGGTTTTGCAACCGCTTAACTATCAATTAGCAAAAGTCTACCGTTGCTCTGGTAGCCTCTGACGAGTACTGGGAGTAGAGTCCTGTGCTGTACTCTTCGGTGCAGCATTGTCAGGACCTGTAGTTGGACTCATATGATCGGTACCAAAAGAATCCCGCAGGGGCGCGGTAGACTGATTAGGATTGATCTGTCCCTGCTCTTGAGAATGAAACATGCTGTCTGCATGCGAATGTTCTTCATTGACATTGTTATCCATGTCTCCACAGGAAGTAAATGCAAGCAATGCAGCCACTGCTAAAATGGAAAGGTGTTTCATAACGGCTCGGTTATCGGTTAGGAGTTTGATTAGGGTCTACTGTGTTATCCGGACCATTAGTTACTGCTGTGCCGGTATCAGTGGAGTTCTGAATAATGGTATCCTGAACTGATGCAGGGTCATTCCCTCCATACGTAACAGGTGCATCACCATGCATGCTTGTGGAGTCTATTGGAGTGGTATTTGCGGCATTATCTGCATCATTGGCCACACAGGAAACAAGTACCGTGCTCAAAATCAACCCGCTAATAATCTTTGTCAACATCGTTCTCAATTTACCAATACTGGTAAAAGACTATGCCAGAGCTTAGCGGCCTCTCGTCAGCAATTTAACCTGAGGGTCTCCTTCAATAAGGTTCATCTGCTTCAATATCCCCGGTGTGCGCCATTTTACCCTTTTGCTTTGAGGCTTCACCGTAAACTTCTTAGGGTTTGGCAGACAAGCAATGATCATCGCTGCTTCCGTGCGGGTAAGTTTGCTGGCAGGTTTATTAAAATATGCCTGCGCCGCCGCCTCAATGCCAAAGATTCCGGGACCCATCTCAATGACGTTCAGGTACACCTCCAGGATCCGTTCCTTCCCCCAGATCCACTCAATCATTTTAGTATATAAAGCCTCCGGCGCCTTACGCAGATACCTGCTCCATCCGCTTCCCTGCCACAGGAACACATTCTTGGCAGTCTGCTGTGTGATGGTACTGGCTGCAGCACCCCTGGGTCGCTTCCTCTTTCGTTTTGAAGTATTGTCATCCAGGCTCTTCTCAATTGCTTTCCAGTCGAAGCCGCCGTGGATAGGGAATAGCTGGTCTTCACTGGCCAGAGCAGCCAGTTTTACGTTTGGAGAGATATCTTCCCAGTCTACATAGTCCCGTTTCAGTCCATGGCCATCAATAAGTGCCTGCACCTGCGTAACAGTAACAGGCGGAAATATCCACTTGCAAATCACCAGGTACAGAACTGATGCAAGGAAGAGGTAAATAATAAACTTCATCAGCTTCCCGAACAGTCCCAACCCTCGCTTCTTAGCCATAAAATGCTTTCTGCCGGAAAAATACCAAATTGCTCCTGTACCCGCATCGTCCAGGGGGAACGATTTTTTCTCCCGACACAGGGTGAACGGAAAGTTATTGAAAACCACAGCCGGAATAGCCGCAGCCGGTAGCTTGTATCTGTTAATGCGTGCACTTTGGCTGGAACAGTACTTTTTCGAAATCCGTCACTTCCATATTGGCAACCGTGGCAGCAACAAAGTCATAAAGATCATTCACCTTTCAGATCTTCACTTTCGCGATGTGTTCTTCTCCTTTCAACGGAGGCTTGCACGGACAGTGAACGCACTCAGGCCTGATTTGCTTATATTGACAGGTGATGCTATCGATGAATCAGCCACTACCGGCAGACCATTGGCCAAATTCCTGAAGACGCTCAACCCTCGTTTCCCTAAGCTGGCTGTGCCTGGCAACCATGACCATAAGTCCAGCCTTTCTTTTCGCAATCTAATTAAGATTTATGATCGCTTTGGTGTGGAGCTGTTAGTCAATGAAACTGCAAGAGTGGAGACTAAGCAGGGTATCCTCACGGTGACCGGAGTGGATGATTTCATAGAAGGGGAGGCCTGTTTTTCAAGAGCGGTTAAGGATGTCGGCTATGAAGAAAACCATATACTCCTTATCCATAGTCCTAAGCACCAGGAATATATCCTGAAGGAAATGGAAGAGATCAATGCCCGGCGTAGCGAATCAGAGCAGCTGAACATCCAATATATCTTTGCGGGTCACAACCACGGAGGGCAGGTAAGGCTGCCAGCTTACGTACCTGTGCTTCCTGAGCACTCGGGTAATTATATCAACGGCTGGTATAATTCCAGGCCTCCCTTTCTCTATGTGTCTAAAGGCTTCGGTACTTCTGCAGTGCCCTTTCGCTTTCTGGCAAGGGCAGAAATGGCTGTGTTCCATTATCACCTTAAATGATGGCTGCTATCAAAAACTAAAGTTGTAAGTGATGCTAGGCAGGATAGGGAAGATAGAGACCTGCTTAACTTTCACGTCTACGCCTGTTCCCTGGCCGATGTTGCCCCTTGAATCCACATAGAGAAAGTATGGGTTTTGGCGGCTATATAGATTGTAGATAGCAAACGCCCAGCTGCTTCTCCACCTGCGCTGCTTCTTTGGCTTTGGGGTGTATATGGCAGATATATCCAGCCGGTGATAAGGGAAGAGCCGGTAATCATTCAGCTTACTGTATTCCGGTGTGGCCTGCATTTCAATGAAGTAAAAATTAGTGGGCAGGGTTACGGCATTGCCCGAGCCGAAGACAAACACCGAAGAGAACTTCCACTTCTTATTATACTCATAGGTGGCCACCACAGAAAGGTCATGGCGACGGTCATACTTGGCGGGATAACGTTCACCGTTGTTCAACGCAGGGAACTTCCTCCAGGTCCAGGACAGGGTGTATCCCACCCAGCCCGTCAGCTTGCCTTTGGTTTTTTGAAAGAAGAACTCAGCACCATAGGCCTCTCCATTACCGGTTACCAGATCCAGCTCCTGGTCTTTTGTGAAGTTGGTAGGTGTATATCCAGGCCTGTACTCAAGCTGGTTTTTCATGGATTTATAGTACACCTCCACACTGGCCTCCATCGCATTGTCCTTAAAGTTGCGGAAATACCCCAATGAGTATTGCCAGGCCTCCTGCGGATCTACCAACAAAGTGCTGGGAATCCAAAGATCAGTGGGTAGGGTAGTGCCGTTATTCGTCACCAGGTGTATGTATTGAAAAGACCTTACTACACTTGATTTGATCGAAGAAGTTTTTGAGAGCTGAAACCTCATATTCAGCCTTGGCTCCAGACCACCACTCGAAGTCACGATGTCTCCACTACCGAAGTAACTGCTGTCCGTCTTTTCCTGGTTCAGGTCATAGGAATATTGCCAGAAGGGACCAATCTGTGCAAACCAGGAATACCGCAGACCTGCATTGATCTTCAGCCAGTCGGTAAGGTCGA
Source organism: Bacteroidota bacterium (assembly GCA_023426425.1). Classification (GTDB taxonomy): domain Bacteria; phylum Bacteroidota; class Bacteroidia; order Chitinophagales; family Chitinophagaceae; genus JAFIGV01. The sequence continues at coordinate 13,159 of JAFAAT010000243.1, forward strand.
AATCATCCTGAAGATAAATGCCAGCTTCGTGTGCATATTTAATCAAGGCATTGTTTGGCTTGAACTCAGTGTCACCGGTCTTACCGGAAACCTGATTGGGTGTAAACTTGTGTCTTGTATAGTTAATGCCCGCCTTAAAATGATGGTTGAAACCACTGTAGTAATCAAAGTCAATTTTACCGCCGACATCTCTGATTCCCGACGCCAGTTTTAGTTCAAACTCACTTTGACTGCCACCAAATTCGAACTGGTATTCATTGAAGATCAAAGAGGCGTTCATAAACATCCTGTCACTAAAGAGATGGTTGTAGCGCAGGGTGGCAGTTGAATTGCCCCAGGGTATGTTTGCCTTGAAAGAAGTTTCATTGCTGTTAAAGCTAAACTTGTCCCTTCCGAAATACCCGCTCAGATAGAGTCTGTCTTTCTTGCTGAAAGCAAAGTTGGCCTTTAGGTTCGCATCATAGAAGTAGTAGCCAGAACCATCAAATCGACCGCCATCTGTGAAGGGCTTGATAAGCATGTCTATGTAAGTGCGCCTGCCAGAAAGCACAAAAGAGCCCTTATGCTTCTCAAGTGGCCCCTGAATGGTAAGTCTAGATGCTATTAAGCCGATGCCTCCTTCTGCATGATACTCTTTCACATTCCCTTCCTTCATGGATACATCCACCACCGATGATAGCCTTCCGCCATAGCTGGCAGGCATGCTCCCTTTGATCAGGGTAATGTTTTTTACTGCATCAGAATTGAATACGGAGAAGAAACCAAACAAATGCCCCGGATTATACACCACAGCGTCATCCAGCAACACGAGGTTCTGATCAGGACCACCGCCTCTCACATAGAAACCAGCATTCCCCTCACCGGATGCCTGCACTCCAGGCATCAGCTGCAATGCCTTTAGTATATCTACCTCCCCGAATATCACAGGCAGCGCCTTGATCTGTTCAGTAGAAAGAGAAACAGTGCCCATCTCGGTTGTTTCTACATTTTCATCTCTCCGGGTGGCTTTTACTTCCACTTCCTCTATCACCGCCTGGGGCTGCAGTTCTGCATTGTACTCCCGGCTGGCGATCATGTTAAGGGTCAACTCCTGCGTGGCGTATCCCACATAGGAAAATACCACAGAGTAGCTACCCTGTGGTACAGAAACGGAATAGAATCCGTAAGTATTGGTTTGTGTGCCGAGTTGCAGTTCTTTGATGTAGATGGTGGCAGCTATCAGGGCTTCCCCACTGCGGGCATCGCGCATATAGCCGCTCAGGGTTACTTTCTTTTGTGCACCGGCGGTTAAACCACTAAGTAGGCAAAACACCACGCACAGAAGAAGACGATAGCTCATTTCACTGCTTCGACAGGTTTAAGTTCCTAAAGGGAGTCTGTCACTTCCCCACACGATAACATTTTCTTGCCATAGTATGGATTGCGGATTTCAGTTTCATTGCTTAGCCAATAGGCACCCTTGTCATCGAAAGCCATTGGACAGTATTGCTGGTACACACCCGCGTTTTTCAGTTCCATTTGCTGAACAAGAGTGTACATGTTGTTGGACACATGTTCAAATGCTGCACGCATCTGCTCTACTTCCGCAGGGTCGGTCTTGCTGATCTCTAAAGAAGATCTGCTGATGGTATCCAGTTGAGTTTGTACGGTTCCGGCTGTAGCGCTGTCATTTACTACAAACATGTTGAAGTCTGTGGACGACTGGGCCAGTTTTTCGGCTGCTGTTGCAGCTTCCACACCGTCTGTCTTCACCAATGCGTCTTTTAGTGAATAGTAGTCGGTAAGCAGAGAGATAAGCTTCTGAGT
>JAFAAT010000032.1 GCA_023426425.1 Bacteroidota bacterium
ATCTGGATCAGGAGAGTAAAGCATCCTTCAGCGGCGAGGAACTACTCTTCCAACTACTGCACACCCCGTTCTTTCAGGTCACTCCGATAGACATCGCTACACTTTGCATCTACCTTCAACAAAAGGATAGCAGGTATAAACACTGGCGGCATCTGTTGCAGGATGCGCTGCTGCTCGAGACCATGGAACTCAAGTCTGCGACACCATTGCATCGGCTGGGGCAAAACCTGGAAACATGGCTGGGATATATGCAGACGCTCACAATACCCATGTTACTGGAGCGGATTCTTTATGAAGGAGGCATTCTCGCGCATATTCTCAAAGGGGATAACCAGGTTTGGGAAATGCAGGTTTTGAATACTGTGTTTGAATTTATTAAGCAGGAGTGCAGCAAACAACCTCGAATGAACGTGCATATCCTGCTGGAAATGGTAGAGAAGATGCAACGTGAGAAGATTTCTGTGCCGTTGTTGAAAGTGGTGCACCAGGCGGAAGGCGTGCGGTTCTATACTGCTTTTAGTGCCAAAGGGCATGAGTTTGAGCATGTCTTTCTGATCGGTGTGACGAAAAACTTCTGGGAAAAGAAATCGGGTAGCAACAGAGGCTTCTGTCTGCCAGATACCCTTACGAAGGAATTGCCGGTGGCAGAAGAAAACCAGAACTCGGAGGAGGTTGCGCGACGTCTTTTTTATGTAGCGATGACCAGGGCGAAGAAGCACCTTCATGTATCTTTTGCGAAGAAACAAAATGACGACAAGGAGTTAGAAGCAAGCCGGTTTATAGATGCTATCTGCCCTCCATCAGAACGGGTCGATATTTCACTCGACACTACAAAGGTGATTAATCACCTGGCTGCCTCGCTGAATGTCGCTCCCGCTATTCAGGTGGAGCTGGCGCGAAAAGAGCTGATAGAAAAGCGCCTCGAGCAGTTCAGCTTGAGTGTCTCAGCCATGAACAGGTATCTCAACTGCCCGCTTTCATTTTATTATGAGTATGTGCTAAGGGTTCCTGCTGCTAAATCTGATGCACTGGCCTTCGGATCGGCTATTCACTTTGCATTGGAGCAGTTGTTCAAAAAAATGAATGCAGATCCACAGAAAGCTTTTCCTCCTGTGGAGGATGTCATTCAAGCTTTCCGCTGGGCAATGCGTCGCGACGAAAGTGCATTTACAGCGTTGCAGTTTGAAAGACGAATGGAATTGGGATGCCGGCTACTTACAGAATATTACGAGAATTATTTACACGGTTTCAATAAGGTTGTACTTACCGAGTACAATGTGCATAATGCAGTTGTGGGCGGGGTTCCCATCAAGGGAAAACTGGATAAAATTGAATTTGATGGAAACAAGTGTGTGGTGATTGACTATAAGACCGGGAATCCGGAATATTCCTCAAGACGGGAACTGATCGGACCAAATGAAGCTAATCCTTTGGGCGGAGATTACTGGCGGCAAATGGTGTTTTATAAGATACTCCTCGAGAATTTCCCACCTGCAAGGGGCTGGCAAATGACCCAGGGGATCTTTGATTTTGTGGAAAAGAATAGTAAAAATGAGTACGTAAGATACACAGTCCCAATTACTTCAGACGATGTGCAGGCTGTAAAGGCGCAGATAAAGGAAGTGTATGCAAAGATAAATAATCATGAATTCTCCCAAGGGTGTGGTGATGAAAGTTGTCAATGGTGTAGTTTTGCGGCGACATACGATTTAGACCTCAAGAAACGTAAGAATGTGCCGGAAAGTCATTCAGTTTTAGAGGATTAAAACTAAAATTTATGTTATTGGTTTGTTAAGCTCAAATAATATAAGCGTAAATCATTATTTTTGCTTCGCATTTAGAGGCCGGCGCCCCACCCGGTAAAACAGAGGATATATGTCTGAGAAATTGAAAACCCTGCCGCGCTGGCTGATCTTCGCGCTGGATCTGGTCTGTGTAGCAGCTGCTGTTATTATCTCTCGCACGATTCGTCATAATTTCAACCTGACGCTTGCGTTTAAAAATATTGAGTTTGTACTGATGGTGGTGATAACCATCAATGCGTCTCTGTTTTATATATTCAAGAGCTTTGCAGGTATTGTAAGGTACACAACCATCCGGGATACTTTTCGCTTAGTGACAATATCTCTGATAGCTTCTTTTTTATACGTCGTTATTGGAATTATATACTACCAAAAAGGTGTCTTCTTTCTTTCGCGGGCAACGATTTTTATAAACTTTTTCATTTCTGCGTTTGCGCTTGTGGGGTACAGGATGCTGGTCAGGCATTGCTATAAAGCATTTTTTGTCGATCAGTTATTAAAACACCGCAAGAAAGCAGTCATCTTCGACACCTCTGAACAAGGTCTTCACCTAAAGCGGGTCATAACGGACCACCCCCAGAGCCACCTTCAAATTACCGCTTTCCTTGACGACCGCTCTAACAAAAGGGGCAAAAAACTTGAAGGGCTGTCTATTTACCCGCTCACAGACCAGACTTTTGAAGCGCTGAAGAAAGAAGGCATAAAGCTGGTAATAATAGCGAATAAAGAAGTACCGGTTGAAAAACTGAACATCGTCGTAGACAAGGCTCTGCAATATGGCATGCGTGTGCAGCAGGTGCCTCCGATACAACAATGGCTGGATGGAAAGTTGTCGACTGAACAACTGAAAGATATAAATATCGAAGATTTACTCGAGCGTGATGTAATTCAGATCCACAACGAACAAATTTTTCATGAACTGAAAGGAAGAAAGGTTCTTGTGACTGGAGCTGCCGGTTCAATTGGCTCTGAGATGGTGCGTCAGTTGACAAGATTCAAACCTTCTCTGATTATCCTGTGTGACAAAGCAGAAACACCGCTCCATGAACTGTGCCTTGAAATGCAGGAGCAGTATCCCGGTACAAACATCAAAGGATACATCGGTGATATTTGTGATCCGGTAAGAATGGAGCACCTCTTTGAAGTGTATAGCCCCGAGCTATTGTTCCATGCTGCGGCTTATAAACATGTTCCTCTGATGGAGGATAACCCATCGGTGGCCGTTGTTAATAATGTTTTGGGCACCAAACTGCTTGCGGAACTGGCAATTGCCAATGGCGTGGAGAAGTTTGTAATGGTGTCTACGGATAAGGCAGTGAACCCGACAAACGTAATGGGTGCTTCCAAACGTATTGCAGAGATTTTCACACAAAGCTTGTTCAGAAACCTGAACAGGACAACCGGCAACAGGCCAACAAAGTTTATCACTACGCGTTTTGGCAATGTACTTGGCTCTAATGGTTCCGTTATTCCGAGGTTCAGGCAGCAGATTGAAAAAGGTGGTCCTATTACCGTGACCCACCCGGAGATTACACGTTATTTTATGACTATTCCTGAGGCATGTCAGCTGGTTATCGAAGCTGGCGTGATGGGACAAGGTGGTGAGATATTCGTCTTTGACATGGGTCAGCCGGTGAAGATTGTAGATCTGGCCAATAAAATGATTCGCCTTTCCGGAAGACAACCTGGAATAGATGTCCAGATTGTTTTTTCGGGACTCCGTCCTGGCGAAAAACTTTATGAAGAGGTGCTCAACCAGGCTGAGAGTACAATGCCTACTTACCACGAGAAGATAACTATCGCACAGGTAAG
>JAFAAT010000290.1 GCA_023426425.1 Bacteroidota bacterium
AGATATAAGAATGCTGAATGGATCTGGGTTCAGGAAGAGCCCCGGAACAAAGGTGCCCTCGGCTTCCTGAAGATGAATCTTTGGGATGAATTCCCAATGAAGTACGTCAGCCGTCCTGCAAGCGCAGCATCAGCTACAGGCTTTAGCAAGATGCACTCAAAAGAACAACAGATACTTATAGACAAAGCTTTTGAGCTTTAATAAACCAGGGAAATGGCGAAGAACACTACTTCGCCATTTCCTTTTTCGATTCAACTTCTGCAGCTGCATTGCTGAGGCTCGGTATACTCAGTATGAATGTTGATCCTTGTCCGGGTTCTGATTCGACGGTTATTGTTCCGTTTAGCTTATTAACTGCTTCCTTCACAATGTACAGGCCAAGGCCGGAGCCAATCGAGTCGGACGTTGCCCGAAAAAACATGTCGAAGATTTTTTCGTGTAGTTCCTTTGGTATGCCCCTACCATTGTCGGTCACTTTTATTATTGCAGTGCCAGGGCGGGCGTCCACCTCAATCAGTACGCGCTTAGGAGAGTTGTTAGGATTTGAATAGCGGATTGCGTTAGATATGAGGTTGTTTAGGATTAGGCTCAACCTGTTTTTATCTGAATAGACAATACCACCATTAATCTTCGTTTCTACGACAAGATCTTTAGTTCGTTGCTCAACCTCCAGGTGGGCCATTAGTTCGGGCAGGAAAAGATCGAAGTCTATCGGTTCAGATGCAATATCGGTTCTGGCATTACGGGAATATTGCAGAATGTCAAGGATGAACTTGTCAAGTTTGTTGACACTTGTTCTAAGCATGTGGAAATACTCCTTTAGGTTGCTGTCCTTTGATTCATTTTCAGCAATATCAATGATGCCCAGAATTGACGTTAGTGGTGATCTTAAATCATGTGATACGCTGTACACAAACCCGTCGAGTTCCGCATTTATTTTTTGCAGTTCTTCATTCTTCTGCCGTAGCTGTTCTTCTTTCTTCCTGATCTCTGTCACGTCCTGTGCAGTACCGTTCATCTTGATCAGATTTCCGCTTGCATCAGTCACCACGTTGCCGAGGGAATGAATATGGACCACTTCATTCGTACCGAACTGTATGAGGCGATGGTAAAAAGAGAACGGCTTTTTATCTACAAAGGCTTTCTGAATAATGCTGTTGACATAATCCTTTTCCTCCGGGTGAATGAGATGCAGGTAAGATTCGTAATTGATGATGATTTGTCCTGGCTTGTAGCCGAATATCCTGTGCAGTTCATCAGACCAGATCACTTTATCCGCAACAATGTCCCATTCCCAGCTTCCCGTCTTTGCCAGTTGCTGCGCAATTTTCAGTTGTGCTTCATTTTGTGCTACAAGTCTATAGCTTCTCTTAAGCTCTGTAATGTCCCTCAGTGACATCAGCACTCCATGCACTTCGTTGTTGTTTATAATTGGATTTGCACATATGAGCACATCCATTAGTTCTTTATCAGTCTTGATCCTGGCTTCTACATTGCTTACTTCTTCCCCCTTCAATGCTTTGGCAAAGAAATGTTTCAGTCTTCCCCACTGCAAAGGGTGCCGGTCGTTTACGATATCTGCAATGGTTAACTCTTCGGTATTGTCTAAAATGTTTAATTTCTGCTTTGCATGCCTGTTCATGTAGTTGATCCTGCCATCGGGTGAAATGTTAATCACCATCACAGGGAGCACTTCCATCGCAGTCTCATTACTCATCAGATCGTTTACACTAAACATTTTATATTTTCTGAGCGCGACCGACGTGGTAATCGAAAACACAGTCATCAAAGTCGATGTGACTGGTGTAGCTCTTTCGTTCAGTAACACTGGCAAGATGAATTCAGCAATTACTCCTGTGATTGTTGGAATGAATATTCCGAGGGAAATTAGCAAGGACTGCCGGTGAAGCCTTGTGTTTCGTCTCACTTTATAGACGTTAAGAAACATCATAACAGTTGAGCACATGCCCAGTACAGACACCCACCAGATTAGCAACTCGTCCGCCCAATGACCGTTGTGAGGATCCAACCATCCCCAGAACCTTGCATGTATGAAATTGTGTTCGTAGATACCTGAATGATATAGCCCCATTAGAACAAACCCGGGAGCGTAAAGGCATACAACTGCAAACCGTAAATATTTCTCCGGTAGCATCCTCATGTACAGCAAGGTAAAATGAAAACAAAGTGCACCAAGAAATATCCAGCCAGGTGATAATACACTGTCCCAGGCCTGGGCTATGTCACTCGTGGAGACGATCCTCAGCACGGCATCTTCAGTCTGCCAGCAGACCATCGCAAGCGTCAATAGAGCAAAAATATTTACGATTCTTGTGCGCGGCAGGTAGATAAGTATGTAGACTAGCAATCCCAGGTTGATAAGTGCAGGGATAAACGCGATAAGGAAGCCCGCAAGATTATCGAAATCAAATTGAAACATTTGGTGCATACACTCGATTTGCCTGATAATCAGATATTACCATCAAATATAATTCAAACATCCAATTATTTATAGTTCCTGCATGTGAGCTGGGTTTGGAACTAAATTCACCGTCCATCTTACATTTTGTATTAACTCATAGAAGTTCATTGGAATGTCCATTGGCCAGTTGTTCAAAGAAGTACAAACGAGTATTTGAAATGTCTTGAAATAGTTGTGAAACATAGTTTTCCGCGTATGGTATTACACAGGATTGATGTTCAAAATGTTTAACTTTATTACCCAGCAACGGCCAAAGAATGCAACAATTTCCGACGAAAGATTCGCTTTCCGAGAACCGAACCAGTTTTTCAGAAGCAGCCCACCTATACGACTCCGATATCATCAACCTGTTGCCGGCTGCAGTATATGTTTGTGATAGTGATGGCCGAATAGTGTCCTACAACAAAAAAGCAGAGGAACTTTGGGGAAGAGCACCACGCATAGGTGACGACGAAGAAAGGTTTTGCGGCGCATTTAAGCTTTTTTTTCCAGATAGCAGAAAGATGTCCCATGCTGACACTCCTGTAGCTGGCTGTTTACGTGACGGAAAACCCAGGCGCGATATAGAAGTGATTATTGAACGACCAGATGGTTCAAGGGTGCTCGTAAACGTAAATATCGTTGCGATTAAGGATGAAGCAGGCAATGTTACCGGGATGGTCAACTGCTTTCAAGACATTACCGAACAGCGCCGCACTCATCAGCAACTGTTGGAAAAGACCGCAAGGCTCGAGGAAAGTGAGC
>JAFAAT010000034.1 GCA_023426425.1 Bacteroidota bacterium
GTGGCAATCTGATCATGCAATACAACACCCTTCAGGACATGGCAACTACTGACCTGGGCCCCTATCCTTTTAAGTTGGCCAACAAGAGAGTCACTGAGGAAAATGCACCTGTTGAAGTCACCGCACCTACTCACCGTCTGCTGACCTATCCGAATAAAATTACGGAAGCAGATTTTACCGGCTGGGTACAGGAACGCGGGTTGTATTTTCCTGTGGAGTGGGATAGTCGTTATCAAACCATGCTGAGCATGAATGACACAGGCGAGGAAGCGCTAAAGGGAGCCATACTTTACACACCTTACGGTAAGGGACATTATACCTATACCTCACTTTCATTTTTCCGGCAATTGCCTGCAGGTAACAAAGGGGCAATCCGTCTGCTGATGAATATGCTGTCAGCTGGTAAATAACTGCTCACTTATCCTTTGCGGGATGCGTGGAGCAATTGTAAGGCCTCTTCGGGCTCAGCCCACCCAAGTGGTGTGAATAACTTGCCCTGAACCTCGTTATAACTTTCGAAAAAGCTGACTATCGCTCTCCGTAGACCCTCAGGTAGTTGCATTACGTTATGGTATTCACCATAGACCGGACAGGTAGGCACTACAGCAATTAGCCTGTCATTTCTGTTTTCGGTGACCTGCTTCTGCCTTGCCTTAAGTGCCCCTATTATCCGGCAATCGAGAAATACACCCGGGAACAGAGGCTCCTCCATCAGCAATAACAGGTCTATAGGATCATCATCCTCTGCCAGTGTACCGGGTATCATCCCGAAATCAAATGGAAATATATACCCGAGAGGCATTGCTTTTTTAAGTCGAATCTGTCTCCTTTGCTCATCCCATATATACTTATTCCTGCTGCCTTTTGGCGTCTCGATCACAGCTTCCACCAGCTGTTGCTGGTCTTTGCGGCGTATATTCATGGTATAAACATGCAAATAACTATGCCATTTGAACATTCCTCCGTCGAACTATTCATTTGTCGATGATCCTCAGGTGCTTATGGCACGGTTTTTTAGGTGGTTTTTGTTGTGCGGGAATAGCCTTTTGTCGCAGGAGAGAAAGGGATAGAGTTTTATATTGATCGCAAAACATTTCACGTGGAGGAAGCTACCGTTCAAAAGCCGTCAGCTACTAAAAAGCTTGTTTTTTCGCATTTTCCGGCATTCGCCCATTTTGTGCGGAAACATCACTTAATTGAGTACATAGCGGAACAGCTTAAGGGCGCCAGGGAGCTGGATACGCCATTGCTCAAGGTATTTGGTGACATGTCCGATGAACAGTTAATTGAATACTCAATTCCCAGCCACACAGAGTTTCTGATCGCAGCCGAGGAAAACCGTCTTTATGACCTCCTTCAAACCTCAATGAACAGGTGGATCAGTGACCAACTTGAGGTTGTAGGCAGAGACCAAATACAAGCTGAAGACAACACTCAGGTAAGTTACCTGAGGAAAAAAGCGCTCCATCGTTTCCTACCCTTTTATACAGACGACCTGCATCTCATACTGCAATTGATTGAGGAAATTGATCAGTACCAGCTGGAAAGTGATACGGTGGCCACCAACACATACATCCGGATCTTACAGGATCGGGTCAGGAAGAGCGAAGATCTGTACCGTCAGGCAGAGGCCTTATCCCATATCGGCAACTGGACACTTGATCTGAAGAACAACAAACTTTCCTGGTCAGAAGAGTTGTACAGGATCTACAATCTCGATCCATCCACGGAAATAACCTATGATCTGCTCTTCTCTTTAAATCATCCAGATGATGCACCCAAAGTTGCACAGCAGATGGATGAAGTGCTAAAGAATCAGAAATCGCTGGATTTCTACTATAGAGCAATTACCTCCGATGGAAAACTAAAGGTCTTACATGCTCTGGGAGAGCTTGTATTGGAGAATGACTCTCCCGTAAGGGTAATAGGCACACTCCAGGACGTCACTGAAAGACAGAATCTTATCGACAAGCTACAACAAAGTGATTTCCTGTATAAACAGGCACAGGCTTTGTCGCACATCGGTAACTGGACCTGGGATATTCATTCTAATACTATTACCTGGACTGACGAGCTTTACAGGATTTTTGATTATGAACCGGGAGAAGAGATAACCTTTGAAAAATACCTGGCTCGTGTTCATCCACAGGATATTTCGCTGCTTCAGTTCCATCTGGATCAGGCAATGCAGACCCACCAGCCATATGACTTTTACCACCGGATCATTCTGCGGGATGGAACGGAACGCATTATCCAATCAAGAGGTGAAGTCTTACTTGACCAGCAGGGAAAGCCCTACCAGTTCATGGGCACAGGTCAGGATGTGACCAGGCAACAAAAGATTGAACAGGAACTGAGGGCCAACAAAGAGTTTATCAACAAGATCGCCAATACAACTCCATCGCTGATTGCATCTTACAATGTACACACCGGTAAATACACGTTTATCAACCATGCTGTAAAGAAGATACTAGGCTACGACACTGAGGAAATTCTTGAAAATGGTGTAGCCTTCTTTTCGCAGATTATTCATCCTGAGGACCAGGGCCCTCTGATGGAGAAGAACAACAAAGCCCTGGAAGAGGCAAACCTGAATCCACCTTCCCCGGATGGCCAGGAACCAGTAGTGGAATTCAAATACCGCATGCGACACAAGACAGGAAAATGGTTGTGGTTCCACACCTTCGGTACTATTTTCGACAGAAATGAAAAAGGTCTCGTGGAGCATATGCTCAACGTGTCGATCGACATTACAGAGCAGGAGGAGGCAGAGCAGGAATTGCACAGGAAAAACATCCAGCTTCTGCAGTCAAATGCAAGCCTGGAGGAATACGCCTATGTTGCAAGTCATGACCTCAAGGAGCCGATACGCAAGATCGCAACATTCAGCGACAGGCTACTTAGTACGCATGCGGCAAACCTGTCTCCCGACGGAAAAACCTATCTGGAGAAAATCAAATCCTCTGCCCAAAGGATGCAGCTGATGATTAGTGATTTGCTTGCACTTTCTGTTATTTCAGGAAACAAGGCATTTGAATACTACAGTCTGGACAAAGTGGTTAAGGAGGTGCTCCAGACGCTCGAATACAAAATTGAGGAGCTGGAAGCCAGGATCCAATACGATCCTTTGCCCTCCGCCCGCATCATTCCTGCGCAGTTCAGGCAACTTTTTCAAAACCTGTTGAGCAATTCACTAAAATTTATCCGTGAAGGTGTTAGGCCTGAAATAAATATTTCCTGCAGTTACCTCCGTCCGGAGCAGGTGCAGGACCTGGAGATTTCCCAGGCAAAACGCTACCTCTGTCTGGAGATTTCCGACAATGGAATTGGTTTTGACAATCAGTTTGCGAACAAAATATTTACTATCTTTCAGCGCCTTCACGGGAAGGCGGAATATGAAGGGACGGGAATTGGTTTGGCCATCTGCAAGAAAATTGCAGAAAACCACGGTGGTACTATTATAGCGCTCGGGAACTTAAAACAAGGATCAAAATTTACAATCATTATTCCGGTATGATTAAGCCAAACCAAAAGCATTCAGTATTTATTGTAGATGACGACGAGGATGACAGGGAGTCAATCCGGGATGCATTTCTTGAAAACAAACACGAACAGGAGTTTATCTTTATGCAGAATGGTGACCAATTGATGGAATACCTGAAGAGCTCCAACAACACTCACGCACCAGTAGTAATCCTGCTTGACCTTAACATGCCAGGCAAGGACGGTAAGGATGTGCTGCGGGAGATCAAAGGAAATGAGTCACTCAAGCCCATTCCTGTCATTGTGTTAACCACTTCTTCTTCTGAAAAAGACAGGGAGCTGTCTTATGAGCTTGGCGCAAACTGCTTTGTCACCAAACCCAACTCATACAGCGAATTGATGGAACTCACAGATTCAATTGCGCATCTTTGGTTTACCTCTCCGCAATAATGCCAGAGCCGGTATCCAAACATCCTTGGTTTGATGGTTTGGCTGCCAGCTTGGGTACTTATCCGGTGAAGCTCGGGTGCAGAGACTATGAAACCACTTGAATCTGTTGAGCATCTGACCTTAGCAACCATGCCTAATGATACCTGAAGCTACCGTGAGGTGAGTCAATTAGCACCTCTTTAGCTTCGGCTGTTTCGACGTATCCGGAGATTTGTGCTTCAATATTGAAACTTTTGGCTATTTCAATTACGCTTTCCGCAGTTGTACGGTCTGTATATATCTCCAGTCGCTGACCCATATTAAACACCTGGTACATCTCCTTCCAGTCTGTGCCTGCAGATTTTTGGATCATGCTGAAAAGCGGCGGCTCAGGTAGCAGATTGTCTTTGACAACACGCAGTGGCTTTGGCAGATAATGTAATATCTTGGTTTGTCCGCCACCACTACAGTGAATAATGCCATGGATTTGGTCAAAATGCTTCTGAAGCATTTGCAATACGACAGGAGCGTAGGTACGGGTGGGGGAGAGGATCATTTTTCCAACGTCAAGGGAAGTGTCTGTGGCATCCGTAACACTGTAAGATCCGTTGTAGACTACTTCTTCTGGTAGATTTGGGTCTACACTTTCAGGGTAGAGGCTGGCATATTTCTTTGCCAGCAGCTCATGCCGGGCACTGGTAAGACCATTGCTTCCCATACCGCTGTTGTAGCCATCTTCATAGCTTGCCTGGCCATAGCTCGCAAGCGAAACAACTACATCACCGGCGGCAATCTTCTCGTTGGTAATAAGGCGGTCGCGACGCATCCGGCAGGCCATGGTACCATCAACAATCACAGTTCTAACCACATCGCCTACGTCGGCAGTTTCCCCGCCCATAAAATGCACCTCTATGCCATACTCCCTCATCAGTTCGAAATACTCCTGGCTGCCATTGATGATTGCTGAGATCACTTCTCCCGGTATCAGGTGCTTATTGCGACCGATAGTTGATGAGTAGGTAAACGGACCAGTAGCACCAACACAGAGGAGATCGTCAATGTTCATCACGATGGCATCTATCGCGATGCCTTTCCAGACGCTAAGATCACCGGTTTCCTTCCAGTACAGGTAGGCAAGAATTGATTTGGTGCCCGCTCCATCGGCGTGCATGATATTGCAAAAAGCATCATCACCTCCCCAAAAGTCAGGGTACACTTTGCAAAACGCCTTAGGGAATAATCCTTTGTCAAGTTTTGCAATAGCCTTGTGTACATCTTCTTTCTGAGCAGAAACTCCCCGTTGGTTGTAGCGATTGTTGTCAGCCATGCGTCTAAATCTGCGTCAAAGATAGTCTCATGCTGGCAGTAATTGAAACCGGAAATCCCTAAATGCAAAAAGTCCCCAGCCGGGGACTTTTTGCATTGGAATTCTATATTCTTATTGCATCTGCTGCATATTTATTTTGGTACTCGCCTGTTGTGCCAGTATTTGCACTTTCTGGCCAAGTTCTTCAGAGGTCTTCTGATCACCAGCCTGGCCAGCCACTCCAGATAGGTAATTAATTACCGACAAATCTCTTTGTACATCTGTAGCCATAGCATTTCGTGTGTCTTCGTCATTAAAAGACAAGATGTATTTAACATCGTCTTCCATGTTTCTTGTAATTGCCATGGTAAGCTTCCGGCCTTTTTCTAGGGCAGCAGCTTTATAGTATGATACAGCCATAAAATAGGACGGCATGTCGTAAGGATAGGAATCTTCACTGATTCCTGCCATTACCTTGTCAAGGATTTTCACTGCCTCTGCCTGCCTTCCACGTGCAGACAGTTCGTCAGCTATCCTGGCTACATTGATTCTGTAGGAGATCAGCATTTGCCTGTTTTTCTCATCGAAGTAGACATTGTTTTTCTCAGCGCCACCCCAGCTATAGGTGTTCATAAACAGGTTGTAGCTTTTTTCCAGGTCTACAAAGCCCATATCACCCGGGTTGGTGATTCGCGTGTCTGTATACTTGAATGGTACCAGGCGGTAAACGGACCCTTCCAGTTTGAGGAAGTCCTGCATACCCTGATAGTTCTCGCCAAGCCCTGATCCGAAGTAGATTGGCCTATTCCAACCGTCGCGGGCCACACCTGCAATAATGTTCAGCATTCCGATATCATCTTTGTATGCAATTTCCTTAGGGAAAGTAAACTTCATCTCAGTAGTGATCCTCGCGCTGTCGTTCAGGTTAATCATGCCGCGCTGTGCAAGCTGTTCTTTAGTCAATGTTGGCAGGAACAGGTTTCTTGAAGGGAGATAGTTTTCCATTTCACCCCCCATTGTACGAAGCTTGTTGGTAGGGTCGTCACTGATAATGAACTGTGCTACCTCAATAAGGTTGAAGTAGCGATCCTTCGGAATCTGAGGATTGTCGAAGTAGCGCAGGTAGTTTCTGCGGTCACCAATGTAGTGCTCTTTCTTCCAGATCATAGGAACCGGAGCTGCATCATTGATCTTATAATTCAACTGATCAATATACCAATCGATACCCAAGAGACTGGTGTTTACAATGCGGACGTCTGTACGAATTCCTTCAACTTCCTGAAGGTACCACAGTGGATAGGTGTCATTATCACCAAATGTGAATAGAATCGCATTTGGTTCACAGGACATGAGTGTGTTATAGGCAGTCGCCCTGGCAATTGATTTGCCACTACGGTCGTGATCGTCCCATTCCTCCGCTGCCATAAGTGTCGGTACGGCAAGGAGGCAGACTAAGATCGTTGCATAAACGCCGGAGGCTCCTTTTAGGAACTTCTGGACCCATTCGTTAACCATCAGCACACCCAAGCCAATCCAGATAGCAAAAGTATAGGTAGAACCGGCATAGGCATAGTCACGTTCACGTGGCTGTTGTGGAGTATTATTCAGGTAAAGTACTATTGCAATACCCGTGAAGAAGAAGAGCATGAATGTTACAATACCATCTTTCTTGTTTCTGTTGAACTGGTAAATCAAACCGAGCACACCCAGGATAAACGGCAGGAAGTACAACTGGTTTCTTGCTGGACTATCCCTGTACCCATCAGGCATTTTGTCCATATCACCTACGCGGGGCTTGTCGAGAAACTTAATTCCAGAAATCCAGTTACCATCCCGTGGTCCACCCTGACCTTGAAAATCGTTCTGGCGACCTACGTAATTCCACATAAAGTATCGCCACCACATCCAGTTTAACTGGTAATTGAAGAAGAAACTAAGGTTATCAGCAGATGTCGGAGACTCATTAGGACCGAGCCCGAGATAGCTTCTGTAGAAATTAATGTGACTCGGATCATTATTGTCCCAAACGCGAGGGAAGAAGCGCTCCTTGCCAAACTGGTACTGCAGCTTTTTTCCTACCACTTCATAGGAGTCCTTTCCGTCTTTTGTCACCTGGTCATAAAAAAAGCCCTTTGTCTCTACACCTTCAACAGGACTATCGAAGTCAGGGCCAAACATCAGAGGCTGTGAGCCAAACTGCTCTCGGTTTACGTAAGAAAGGAACCTGTTTGCATTGTCCGGGTTGGTCATGTCAATTGGTACGTCTGCCCTTGAGCGTAATACGGGTACCAGATAGGACATGAAGCCTATAAAGACAAACATCAGCCCGAGGATAGCAGTATGAAGCGCATAACGATTTTTCTTCCGCGCCCAAATCAGTGCCCAGATCATCAGTCCCACCAACAGCAATAACAGGAAGATCGCACCAGAGTCAAAAGGCAGACCCAGGGAATTGACAAACAGTAGTTCAAATTGGAAAGCGAGGTAGGGAACACCCTGTATTACGCCAAACTGGATCAAGGCCAGCACAGCGCAGCCTACCAGGAATGCAATGATAGCACCGGTATTAGTTGCCTGATAGCGTCTGTAGTAATAAACAAGAGCAAGTGCAGGTATGGTAAGAAGGTTCAAAAGGTGGGTACCTATCGAAAGTCCTGTGAGGTAGGCAATAAATATCAGCCACCTGTCAGCATATTTAGTATCCGCCGCATGCTCCCACTTGAGAATTGCCCAGAAAACAATGGCGGTGAACAATGAAGATGTGGCGTAAACTTCTGCTTCGACAGCAGAAAACCAGAAGGTATCAGAAAAGGTATAGGCAAGTGCTCCGACAAGACCGGCACCCATTATCAGGGCATTCTGTCGCCCGTCAGGTTCAGTAACAGAAGGAGCAATGAGTCTTTTGGCAAAGTGGGTTATTGTCCAGAACAGGAAAAGAATTGTAAGACCACTGGCGACTGCAGACCAGGCATTGATCATCAATGCAGCACTCATTTTGTCTGGCGCAAACATGCCGAACATGCGCTGAAGCAACATAAAAAACGGTGCACCCGGAGAGTGACCCACTTCCATTTTATAACCACAGGCGATGAACTCCCCGCAGTCCCAGAAACTGACGGTTCTTTCCATCGTGATCAGGTAGACGAATGTGGCGATTGCACCGGTAATCCAGCCGACGATGTTGTTGACTTTACGAAAATTCATTTTGTAATGTTGTTGGTTCTAAGACAGGTTGAATTGCGTGCAGGCGAGCTAGTTGTTCTTTTTTTAACATCTGCAGTCATAGATCTCCTAACTCTTTAATTACCTGTTTTTTCTGATAAGCAACAAAAATAGAAAAATAGCGTTACGCTCCAACCGGAGTGAGTTATTTAACTTTTTCATGAGGAATGTACCGAACTTTCTAGACAAGCAGATGGCTGAGATGTTTGAGGCGATCAGGCGACAATATCTGCGCAAGCTGAACCTCTGGTAAGTTTCGCAGGTGGGCCGTGTATTCATTGGCCTCGGTTTCAGGTGCTGTGGACTGAATCATCCAGAGGTAATCCAGCTGCCGGATTTCTGGTAAAAGGCTCTCTTTTTCCAATTTGAGCTTGTAGATCAGATGACTATTCCCGTTCAAAGGCACATTATACTTATAAATAGGGAAGTAAGCCGTTTCGGTCTTTGAGACCCTGACAGAGAGATCTGAGTCCGGGTCGCGCACTAAATCCAGGTCAAACTTGTGATTGAGCAACCAGCAGAAGCGATAGGCGGGGAGAGAGCTGGCAATTCCAATCAACGAAGTGCCTTCAAAGAAGTCATCCTGCATGGCGGAAATGTCGAGCGTCATTTTCGTGGACATAGACCTCTGATTAGTTCTTACAGCTTGATAATGTGAAATTACAATGTAGGCGCGAATTTGGTGATTCTTTTAGGCGCACTACCTGTAAAATGTTGTTTTTCCTGAAAATCAATTTTGCTTTTATAATTTTACGCCCTTCAACACCAACAAATGATAGACGTTTTACTAGGGTTGCAATGGGGAGATGAGGGGAAAGGAAAAATAGTGGATTATCTGGCCAGGAACTATGATATAATTGCCCGTTTTCAGGGTGGTCCGAATGCCGGCCATACTCTTTATGTGAATGGAAACAAAGTTGTTCTCCATACCATACCTTCAGGGGTTTTCCACCCACATTGCCTGAACCTCATAGGAAACGGAGTTGTAATTGACCCGGTAACACTGCACAGAGAAATCGAAGCTATTCAACCACTACAAAATGATGTATTGGAGCGCCTCTTTGTTTCACATAGAGCACACCTGATCATACCTACCCACCGGGCTCTTGATGCTGCCTCCGAAGCAGCAAAGGGCAAAGGTAAAATCGGATCGACACTTAAGGGAATTGGCCCTGCATACATGGACAAAACGGGGCGTAACGGCCTTAGGGTAGGAGATATTCTCAGCAAGAACTTCCAGGAAAAGTATGACCAGCTGAAACAGAAGCATCTTTCACTGCTAAGCCACTACGAATCACCGATTAGCTGGGAAGAATTTGAAGCTCCGTTTTTCGACGCAGTGGAAAAGCTTCGTGCCTTGAAAATTATCAATGCGGAATATTGGCTTGATGAGCATCTTAAAGCGGGTAAAAGGATACTGGCGGAAGGAGCACAGGGTAGCATGCTGGATATTGATTTCGGTACCTATCCTTTTGTGACTTCGAGCAACACCATCGCTGCAGGAGTCTGTAATGGTCTCGGCGTACCTCCTTCAGCCGTAAAAGAGGTCTATGGAATAACAAAAGCTTACTGCACCCGCGTTGGAAGTGGACCTTTCCCGACGGAGCTGCTAGATGAGACAGGCGATGCACTTCGTAAAGCAGGGTCAGAATTTGGCGCTACTACAGGACGTCCGCGACGTTGCGGATGGATTGACCTGGTGGCCCTGCGTTATGCAGTGATGTTGAGTGGAGTAACGAAGCTGATTGTCACTAAGGCGGATGTTATGGACCAGTTTAATCCCGTTCAGGTAGCTGTTGCGTACAAAGTTGATGGTCAGGAAACCAAAGAACTGCCGTATGACCTTTGTGACGTTGAAATTGAACCTGTGTACAAG
>JAFAAT010000037.1 GCA_023426425.1 Bacteroidota bacterium
ACTCACGTCTGATACCTCACCACCTTCATTCACAACGAAACGAACCGTAACACGACCCTGGATGTTGTTTTCCTTTGCAAGTTCAGGATAACGGAGATTCTTGCTTAGGAACTCACCTATCGCAGCCTGGCCTCCTGGAAACTCCGGCATCTGCTCTACATAAGTAAAGATTTGCGGTGGAGGTGGTGCTTCAACCACACCCGTACCAGGCCCCGGATCAATAATACCCGGATCAATACCTTCGGGATCACCTTCCACTGTCTTAAGGCCGGCCGATTTATCCTCTAGTTCTTTCACTTCTGGTGGCCGCTCTTCCTCCTGAACCTCTTCATCCTTCTTAATTACCGGCGGTGTAAACTTTACCGTAGGCTTCACCGGAGGAGGTGGTGGAGGGGGCGGCGGCGGTGGAGGGGGCTGTTTGGGATCAATAGGTGGTGGTTCAGCCAGGGTGATCTCCTTCATCATTGCTACCGGCTTCTCTTCCTTTTCGCCTAAGTTGGCTACCACGCCATAGGCAGCAGCACCAACTCCGATGCCCAACAACACCAGCATTGCCCACTTAACCCTCTTCGGATAATTTTTACGCAACTCATAGCCACCGTAACTTTTGTTACGGCCCTCGAACAGAATGTCGAGGTAATCGCTCTTGAGTATTTTATTGATATCCATTTTTCAACTTGTTTTAAGCAGGTAGAAACTTGGTTTCTCAGTTTACTACTTACTTTCTTTAGACGTTTTTTAGAACAGATTCCACAATCTATTCAGCATTTGCAGTTTCAGTTGATGCAATAAACTCCTTATCCACATCTGTGATGTCTACTATAGCATACACCCGCACATCATTGATACTCATCTCATCCAGGATATTCACCAGATCCTCGTAAGTACTTGTAGAATCCGGTTTGATTAGCACCGTCAACTGATCTTTAGCTGCCAGAGCACCTTGCTGCTTCAAAGCCTCTACCCTTTTCTTCTTATCAATGATAGCATCCCTGATGCCATCCTTCGGCTTAAAGGTAGTGACCTGCAGCGTTGGAGGATTTGCAGGATCATCAGCAAGACCTTCATAGTAATAAACCCTGTGGTTCTTACTCAGCAGGATCGTCATCGCAGTACTTTCCTTGATCTTGCTCTGGTCTTCTTCCTTGATATTATCCTCTTTATAGGGCATGTTGATCTCCATTGTCTTTGGCTTAGACAACGTGGTCGTAAACATAAAGAACGTGATCAACAGAAACCCTAAATCCACCATGGGGGTGAGATCTACACGGGTAGAAAGTTTTTTACCTTTTTTGACCCCAGGCCCCTTCTTGTGGCCACCGCCACTCGACACATCCATTTCTGCCATGGTACTATACTTTTTATAAGGTTAATAATTTTTAATTGCTGGTCTCTTTCAAACCTGCATTTCTTTCCGCCCAGGCCGCAGTTCCCGGAGGTACCGCCTTAAGACCCGTAATCAGGTTGAACTTAAAGATCTTCCAACCTTCCAAAGTCCTGATCACTTTTTTAATGTCTGGATAGGATGCATCAGCATCAGCCTTGATCGTAATCCTGAGCTTAGGATTGTTGTTTCTCGCCATGCGGATCCATGCAGCCAGTTCATTCTGATCTGAAGTATTGATCGTGTCCGTAGGAACTCCAGGAGCTTTCTTTGCCAATTCACTTTGCTGACTTGGCTCAGCAGACAAGAAAGATTTAAGTTGATTGAATGGATGACCTATCGAAGAACCGATGGCAAAAACGTCCATCTCCTGTTCTGTAAGGTTGAGCTTTTTATACTCATTCACATCTTCAATCAGCTCTCTTCTCACGTTTTTATTGTCTACAGAGAAAAAGATACGTCCTTTAGGATCAATTGTGATCATCATAATATCGGCATCCGGCAGCGGAATCTCCGATATCGAGTTGGGTGTCACCACAGTCACCGGCTCGTCCGGCTTGAACTTGGTGGCCAACATAAAGAACGTCAGCAGAAGAAAGGCTACGTCACACATCGCCGTCATATCGACGTTGGTGCTCTTCCGCGGCATTTTAATTTTTGGCATCTTCTAGTTTTTTTCTTCAATTATTATAGTATCAGACACAGACTGCTTCACTTTCCACAACTCCTGCACACATTTTTTTCTTTGCAGCCGTCACTACTATTTGTAATTGGAAGCAAAGCTCTGTGTAAGCGTGAATCCGCTTTCGTCGATGCTGTATGTGATACCGTCAATGATTGTAGTGAAGTAGTTGTAGGCTACAATCGCAACAGCAGACGTACCGATACCGATCGCCGTATTGATCAGGGCCTCAGAGATACCGTTCGCCAGGGCGGCAGCATCAGGAGCACCTGCCTGACCCATCGCCTGGAAGGCGCGGATCATACCGAGTACCGTACCAAACAGACCAAGAAGTGTGGCTACCGAAGCAATGGTAGAAAGGAACACCAGATTCTTTTCCAGCATCGGCAATTCCAATGCAGTAGCTTCTTCAATCTCTTTCTGAATGCTCAGAAGCTTCTGGTCAGTATCCAGCTCGTTATTAGTAGTCATCTCACGATACTTGAGAAGACCAGCACGCATAACATTACCTACTGAACCAGCCTGCTTGTCGCACTCTGCCAGCGCTGCATCTACATTCTTGTTTGCAAGATGGTACTGAACCTTCCTTACAAATTCAGCGTTATTTACCTTACCATTAGCCTTCATAATTGTAAGTGCACGCTCTACTACAAAGCAAAGCAGGATAAGGAAAGTACCCATCAGGATCGGAATTACAAATCCACCTGTGTACACAGTTCCCGCGAAGTTAGCCGGCACGTGTTTTTCTGCATCCCTGAAGTTGTCAGCCGCGCCAAACACGAAATGGAATATACTATGTGACACAACCAGGCAGGCGATAACGATCAGGAAATTAATCAACGTGTGGTTTGCATTCTTAGGTTTGCCAGCACGATTTCCATGAGAACCTGGTTTCGCTGCGGCTGTCTTTACATCTGCCATAATTCTTGTTGTTTATTGATTTTTGTGTTTTAGGAAAAATTATACTATACGTTTTTCACGTGCTTGCAAAGATATAAGGACGCTTTAAAAAAACAACTTGAGCTTCCAAATTTTATCGCAAACTTAATAAGGGTTACAATGTCATGACTTGGGCCTTGAAAACACGCGTAAAAACATAACGCTGATCTGTTTAGAATATTGTCCGCTGAATCGCTCCAATTATGCGCTTTTGTAGCAACTTTAACAATTACCTTTGCGGCTCTGTAAACGAAAATCTGACGAGATATGAGCTTCAATCCATGGCACTCCGTAAATTATGGCGATAATGTTCCCGAACGCGTAAATGCTATCATCGAAATACCCAAAAACTCCAGGGCTAAATATGAGCTGGACAAGGAAACCGGGCTCCTGAAACTGGACCGGGTACTCTATTCATCTGTCTACTACCCTGCAAACTACGGCTTTATTCCCCGGACCTACTGTGACGACAAAGACCCACTGGACATCCTGGTGCTTTCCCAGATCGAAATGCAGCCACTATGTGTGGTAGAGGCCAAAATCATCGGCGTAATGCGTATGCTCGACCAGGGCGAGGCTGATGACAAAATCATAGCTGTTTGCGCACAGGATATGAGCGTAGCACACATCAATGACATCAGTGAATTACCTTCACATTTTATAGGCGAGCTTCGTCACTTTTTCGAGGAATACAAAAAACTGGAAAACAAAGTCGTGAAAATCGAAGAGTTCCAGGGTGAACGTCTGGCTAAAAAGATACTTCAGCACAGTATCAAAGACTATGACGCACTCGTGAAAAATGAAGCAGTCCTGCAATAATTTTCATCAATAACAGTCAAAATCAACGCTCATGAGCATCGCATTTATTCTGGGATTACTGCTGGTTGGACTGCTGGCTGGATTCATGAGCAGCCTTATCGGCATTGGCGGAGGTATTGTCATAGTACCCGCACTGGTTTTACTGTTTGGACTCAGCCAAAAGATGGCTCAGGGCACGTCTCTTGCTATGCTTTCGCTTCCCGTTGCCTTCATAGGTGCTTATAATTATTACAAGGAGGGCTATGTGGACTGGAAAGCTTCGCTTATCCTGGCTGCAACCTTCGTAGTAGGTGGCTACCTTGGAAGCAAAGTAGCCCTGGGACTTGACATGACTATCATCAAGAAGGTTTTTGCCGTCTTCATGATCATAATCGCAATTAAATATCTGTTTTTCGACAAATAATCTATGGCACGCACAAAGATCAGCAACATCTTACAGCGCGAGGAAACTGGTTATGAAGTAACCGTAAAGGGTTGGGTGCGCTCATTCAGAAATAATCAGTTTATTGCACTGAACGACGGCTCCTGCATGGGAAACCTCCAGGTGGTGATTGCACTGGAAACCGACCCTAACATAATCCGGAGGATCACTTCAGGCGCGGCACTTAGCATTCAGGGCACTGTAGTAGCCTCCCAGGGCAAGGGGCAGAAGGTGGAGGTAAAGGCTACTTCGGTAGAAATCCTCGGAGACTGCGCCCCTGAAGAGTACCCTTTGCAGCTAAAGAACAGGCCCAGCCTGGAATACCTTCGGGAGATTGCCCACCTGAGGTTCCGCACCAATACTTTTGGGGCTGTATTCCGTGTGCGTCATTCACTGGCATTTGCCATACACAAGTTCTTCAACGATCGGGGCTTCGTCTACTTACATACGCCCATCATTACAGCATCGGATGCTGAGGGTGCGGGCGAAATGTTCCGTGTCACTACCCTACCCTTCGACAATCCTCCGCGCACAGAGGATGGCAGTATTGACTATAAAGAAGACTTCTTTGGCCGCAGCACCAATCTCACCGTAAGCGGACAGCTGGAAGCGGAACTGGGAGCCATGGCTTTTAGTGAAGTTTATACTTTCGGGCCGACCTTTAGAGCGGAGAATTCCAATACTGCCCGTCATCTGGCTGAGTTCTGGATGATAGAGCCTGAAGTGGCTTTCAATGACATCCACGACAATATGGATCTGGCAGAAGATTTTATCAGGTACATCATTGGCTATGCCCTGGAACATAATCGCGAGGATCTTGATTTCCTGTCTCAGCGCCTGGCTGACGAGGAAAAGCAAAAGCCCCAGCAGGAGCGCAGCGAAATGGGCCTGATCGAAAAGCTGGAGTTTGTTCTGAACAACAAATTTGAAAGGATTACCTATACAGAGGCAATTGACATCCTGCTCCAGTCTACTCCATACAAAAAGAAAAAATTCCAGTATGAGGTGAAATGGGGTGTGGACATGCAGAGTGAGCACGAGCGATACCTGGTCGAGAAGCACTTCAAAAAGCCCGTGATTGTTACAGACTATCCGAAAGATATCAAGTCATTCTATATGCGGATGAATGAGGATGGCAAGACTGTAGCGGCTATGGACATCCTTGCTCCGGGCATCGGTGAGATAGTGGGCGGCTCTCAAAGAGAGGAGCGCCTGGACAAGTTACTGGAGCGCATGAAGGACATGCATATCCCAGTTGAAGAGATGTACTGGTACCTTGATACCCGTCGCTTTGGCTCGGTTCCGCATGCAGGATTCGGTCTAGGCTTTGAGCGTATAGTGTTGTTCGTGACGGGTATGACCAATATCCGCGACGTGATACCGTTCCCCAGGACGCCGAAGAATGCAGAATTTTAGGCAGAGGAACCAGCTGACATCCAATCAGACTGCTGGTTAGCGGGTGTTGACATTTACTAAGGACTGCGATGCACTTTTTATGAAATAAGTAACTTTGCACAAAACTCCCTGAATGTCAACACCTAATATCATCTCCAGCTTTTGTAAAATGAAGTGTCCCGCCTGCAGGGAAGGTCAGGTGTTCAAGAACAAGAGCGTTTTGCCATTGGGTGAGTGTGTGGACATGGTAGACTACTGCGAGAGCTGTGGTCAGAAGATGCAGATAGAAAGCAATAATGGCGGTGGAATCAACTATGCCCTTACGATGATCCTGTTCTTTCTAAACATTTTCTGGTACTGGCCTATATTCGGGCTTTCCTACAAAGACAATAGCTTCATCTACTTCCTTTTCTCCAGCATTTTCGTAGTAATTATGGTGCAACCCTGGCTGATGCGGTATTCTCGTATTATCTTTCTGTATTTTATTGTCCGGTACAGGGGAGCAAAAGCTTTGGGTCACAAATGACGAAATTGACAGAGTTAAGAGCAGGCCTCCAAAAACCGTCTATGCGGGATAGTAGCAAGTTGACAGCAATCTACCAGCAACTTTCCGGCAACTTAGCAACAACTTACCAGCAACTTAGCAGCAAGTTAGCAGCAACTTAAGTACAGTTTTCCTCCACAGGGTCCTTAAACCTGAATACCCGATACCTTCCTGATCGGGGACTGCGGGGCTAGAAAGTGTGATATACCCATATCCCCTCTGGCTATTGTATCTAACGACAGCATTTTTTAGTTTTACGCTGGTCTGAGAATTCTACATGTCACGCCGGGCATGGAAATCCTATCTTCAATTCTCCCGCACCGAATCGGTTGGTGTGGCAGCCCTCTGCATCCTCATTCTTGTACTACTTTGCGCCAGGTTTACAATGGAGTGGTGGGCCAGGCCTCAACCTGCAATTGAGGAAGACAGGCAACTCATTGCAGCCTGGGACAAATTCAAAGAGAGACAGGCAGTACTGACTGCCAGTGCTAGTGCTAGTGCTAGTGCCAGAGCCAGAGCTAGAGCCGAAGCTGGCGCAGACGCACTCCCCCCTGTCACGCTGTTTCCTTTTGATCCAAACACCATTGACAGTATGGACGGGCTGAGGCTTGGACTGCGACCGGTGACGGTTAGAATGTTGATTAACTGGCGCAGGAAAGGGAAAGTCTTCTATCGGAAAGAGGACCTAAAACCTCTCTACACGCTGCAAGAGCATGAATATCAACGTCTTGAGCCGTGGATAAGGATTACTGCCAGGAAGGAAACAATTGCGGAACATGAACCGCTGCCATCTTTACCTGAAACAATAGACCTGAACACGGTGGATTCTGCCACACTGGTAAGATTGGAGGGGATTGGCCCGGTACTTGCCCACAGAATCATACAGAGGAGGGAAGCGCTGGGTGGGTTTGTCAGGCATGAACAACTGAAGGAGGTGTACCGTTTTGAGGATTCGGTGTTT
Organism: Bacteroidota bacterium; assembly: GCA_023426425.1. Taxonomy (GTDB): domain Bacteria; phylum Bacteroidota; class Bacteroidia; order Chitinophagales; family Chitinophagaceae; genus JAFIGV01. The sequence continues at coordinate 7,146 of JAFAAT010000037.1, forward strand.
ATACGACTGAGGGAGCGATTGCAGCTCAACCGTGGAAAAGTGAAGAAGATTGCGCTGAATACATGTACCATTGAAGACCTGCGTATGCATCCTTATGTTGGTGAAAAACTGGCGGAGTATATAGTACGTTACAGGGAGGGGCTGGGCGGATTTACCGATGTGAGCCAGTTGAGACAGGTGCCCCTCATGACCGAGGAGCAGTACAGGAAGCTGGCGGAGTATTGCAGGCTGGGAGACTAGTTTTCATAGACCATAAAGTTGCAATGGGTGTTGAACACAAGCTGTGAGGGCTGAGAAAGGCATTTGGTGGAGTGACTTAAATCTTTGTTTGCCCAAACGGCTATTTTTCTTGGCACTGCTAGGCGGGTCTGTTAGGTCGGCTTTTGGTCGGCTTTTAGTCGGCTTTTGGTCGGCTTTACATCGGCTTTACATCGGCTTTTGGTCGGCTTTACTAAAATTTAAAGCTATTTCATTACACGACATATGCATCTAAACAGTAAAGCAAAATCCGTATTGACCTAGCCAACCGTAAAGTTTTTCAGTACGAGACTCTGGTACTACTCGGTTCTTACTCGGTTCTTACTCCGGTCTTACTCCGCTCTTACTCCGCTCTT
>JAFAAT010000051.1 GCA_023426425.1 Bacteroidota bacterium
GGTCATAACTGGTAAAGCTCCCTTCCAGTACTCCGCCCTGATATTCCACCTCCCTGCTTAGTTTTCCACTGCCTTTCTGGTAAAACTTCCACACGCCCTCCTTCTCACCATCCATCATCGGCCCTTCTGCTTTCAGCGCTCCTTCCGGCGAAAACTCGCTCACATATCCCACCTTCCCCAATTCATCATACACATCCTCCCGCACAACAACTTCCGTGTCCGAAGCATAATTCTTCCACACGCCGCTCTTCACGTTCATCCTGAATTCCCCTTCAAGGCTTTTGCGGGTTTGCCACTCTCCGTTCAGGCCATACTTTGTGCTCCGGTAATACACAAATCTGCCATCCTTAATGGCGCGCTTGATGTCCAGTATAGCCCCGTTCTTAGTCGCCTTCGGCAAATAGCTCCCCCGGAAATATTTTATGCCATTCCTCAACAGGTAAAACTCCCCCACATAATGATCCCCTTCCTTCACCATCGGCAAACGCATCAGGTAAGCACTATCCCGCACCGTCCTTTCCTGCATCCTGTCAAAATAAACAGTGTCATCAACGCCCTCAGGCTCCTGCCCATAAAGGCTGGTGCTGACCACCATACAAAAAATGCAGATCAAATAGGGGAGTGTCACCTTCACTTCGCCAAAATAAAAATTCTAATCTAATTCCGGAAGCCTCCAGGTCAAACTCCACCCGCGGTCCGCACTCACCGGCTCCGGCTCACAGGCGTCCTCGCAGGTTTGAGTAAAAGGCGCGTAAAAGGCGCGTAAAAGGCCTGCGAATGGCCTGGCCCCTCCCTCCAAAAATTTCCCGTTAGTTGCTATTGCTGCGATAGCGTGTACATCAGCCCCAGGGTATAAATACCCCCCTTATACCCAAATCCGGGATTAAACTTCATATCTATCGTAAAGGTATTCCCCGGCGCCGTAGCTCCTCCCTTACCTCCGCTCTTCAACGTATGCCCGGCCACAGAAACCGGAGTAAAGTTCACCTGGTTCTCCCGCCTCAAACTCAGCACTCCAGCCGGCATATTAGTACTCCCTCCCTGGCTCATCGGCGTAAAGTATTGATTCTGAGCCTGAACACTCACCGTCCACGGCCCATTACTCCTCACCGACACCGTAATGTAGTTCTGCAATACCACTCCACTGAAATAATGCTCCATCGTAGTAAACGACGGCGTCACAGTCCCCCCACTCAGCGTCAGCGACTGTATCGTGAATACATTGATGCTGCCCGATACATTTTGGCTAAAACTGTACTGCGCCACACCCCGCACCCCCATACAGCAAAGGATCAATATGAAAACTATCCGCATCAAGGTTGGGTCATGGTAAAAAGGATGGTGAAATTATAAGTCCCCGGCACAAAGTTATACCCCGGCGCATCCAGTATCAGGTTATAGTAATAATCAAAATCATCATTTCCTCCCCCCACTTTTTTCTTCTGACTAAATAAAAATACGTCCGAAGCCGAAAGCGAAATCTTGTTCTTATTCAGATCATAGTCCTTATTCGAAGTATCAAACGACCATTCCAGGGCCAATGGACTACTCGCGGAATAATAACCCGCAGGTGCCGTAAAATTTGAAAGCCGCGCAAAGATCGAACAACCCACCTGCTTCGACTTCACACTCAGTTTTATCGCATTTGGCAATACCTGCTCTGTCTCCAGGTCCGCAGGACTGGTAATCATAAAGTTCAGCGCTGTATTTGCCTGCACCACCATGTGATTATCAGCGTTCTGCGCCTTCAACTGACCACAACCTGCAAACAAAACGATAAAATATATCAATCTTCGCATGTATCCCTGATAAACCCCGATTTTCTTTGGGAAATCTCCCTGAAATCCAGTTGCTTTGTGTAACCTCCAAACAATGAAGCGGTTAAAATTACACATTCTTTTTACACTCTCCTTTGTCTTAGCCTGTATTTCGCCCTCTGTAGCACAGAATCTGGGCGTCCACCCTACGATCCTCGAATTTAAACTCGCAGCCGGGCAGACCGAGTCTCAGGTCATCCACCTCTCCAATGGTTCGGGCAAAAAGATCCAGTTCCGCCTCTACCTTAACGACTGGCTCCGCGACACCATCGGCGGCCATATGTATTTCAGACCCGACACCCTCCCCCAATCCATTTCTAAATGGGTTACTCTCGATAAGAACTTCGTGGAAATGGAGCCCGGCCAGAACGCAGATGTCACCGTCCGCCTGTCCCTGCCCGATGCCGCAGAATACAACGAGAACATGAAATGGAGCATGCTCTTCATCGAGTCGGTAGAGGAAAAAACCGACGAATCTGTCAAAGGCGCACAGGTCCGCAACCTCCTCCGCTTGGGCATCCACATCTACCAGACACCTCCCATGCTCACCGAAAAACAGATCAAGGTAATAGACATCACCCCCGCACCCGATGTCAAAAACGCCTACAGACTGCTCTGCCAAAATACCGGAAAGGTCATGGTCGAGTGCAAATCCTATCTCGAACTGGCCTCCCTCACTACCGGCGAAAAGACAAAGATCGAAGCCAACGAATTCCCCATGTTCCCCGGCCAGAAACGCTATGTCACATTCGAACTTCCTGAAAAATTTCCCAAAGGGAAATACTCCGCACTAGGCGTGCTCGACGCAGGTGAAGATGTCTCCCTCGAAGCTGTAGAAACTACTATCGACATCCAGTAGTCTCCCGGTATTCTTCTATACGGCAGAAAGGCTACCATAACTTTGGAGATATTTTTTTACGTTAACACTTGCATAACAAAAAACAAGGTTGTACATTAGTATTCCGATCTGAAAATGAAGCGTCTAACCAGAATATTACTTGCTGCTGTTGTTACAGGCTTAATACCTGCAACAGTGGCTGCGCAAGGCAATACTTCAGCTTCAGCCTCTCAGACAATCCAGCTGGAACTTCATCCTGTTATCAGCATCTCTTTTACAAACACCAGTTCAAACACAGGAGCGCCGGTGTCAATGGCTGTAACCAACGCCAATGACTACCTCAATGGTGTTCAATCCGGCACCCAGGAGCTTCTTGTCCGTTCCAACAAATCTTTCAAACTAAGTGTGCAGACTGAGGCCAGCACCTTTGCCTACTCGGGTTCTAATAATGCGCCTGCCATGCCTGTCGCCAACACACTGTTCCTCGCAGTCACAGACAATACCCCAGGTG
>JAFAAT010000152.1 GCA_023426425.1 Bacteroidota bacterium
AAGCCGCAGAGTTCAAGGAGCTGCACATCGGCACCACCCTCGGTCAGACACACTACGACTTCAGCGTTCAGCTTCTCAAACTCATGCAAAAGCTCCAGCAGATCGAAAGCCATAAATTCGAGAACAGGAACTGGTGGTACAACTTCCCGGTGCTAACACGTTTCGCACAGAACACCACCGAAAAATACCTCCAGCAGTTCCTCATCATCAACCAGTTTTCCCAGAACCCTGAAAGGGATAGGGTAGTCTACAAACTATTCTCCACAGAGAGCACCGTAAGCTGGGACGAGGTCTGGTACCTGATCAAGGATTTCAGCACAGGCTTTTTCCTCGATAAGTTTCAGGAAGAACTGAAGAAGGACAAACGCGAGCGCATTCATAAATACTACAGGTATTTCATCGCCCGTCTGCAGATGGAAAAAGGAAACTACAAGGAGGCAAATATCCTCCTCAACCAGGTACTCACCGACCCTGATCTTGATGGCGAATATGAAAAGCTACTCGTTGCCCGCGTACTGCAGGCACAGGCCGAATGCGCCCAAAAAACTGAGAACAAGTTTGCCTACAATGATCGCATGAACAGGTTGTTTCAGTACTACCCTCAGCTCATTCCGTATTCAGGTCTAACCATGAACCTGCGCCTGCACCTGACCGGCAATGCACCCAAAGAGTTTGTCGACCGCCTCAAAGCCTGCAACATCAACTGGGTAGACCAAAAGAACATACCCGCACCGCAAGCCTTCCTGCGTTTCTCCGGCACAGGTGACAAAAAGAAAGTGGAGTTTTATGTGGTTAATGAGCTAGGTCGTACCATTGTAAACAGGCAGGTATTCACCTATTCAAAACCCGAAGATGCAGTCAAGCTCGCCTACCGCTTGTTTAACATCGGAGGGAAGCCCGTCCTGCCCGAGACTGACGAAGAGCGCAGCACTTTGTAGAAATCTCTTTAGTTTAGCTTTCACATGCGCCTGATTACCTCCGACGACATCATTGAGTCCTACTCCAAACTAAAACAGAAAGGCCTCAGCTTCCTGCTTTCAAAGTTCAATATAGATCCCCTTGAAAGAACCAAAGGCACATTCGACCATTGGCAGAATGAAGGCGCATACTGGTGGCAGATTCCCGCAGTCAGAAGACGCTGGAACAAATTGATTACCGGCAGCGAATCCAAAGTTTACGAAGACTATTTTGCAGAGAAGTTTCTTGAAGGAAAGAGCGGACTGCGGTTGCTCTCCCTAGGCAGCGGTACCTGCTCCCATGAGTTTCGATTTGCAAAAATGGGAACGCTATTCAGCGAAGTGAAATGCATGGATATTGCCGGCAATGTCCTTAAGAAAGCAGAGGAGCAGGCAAGAAACGAGGGCGTAGAAAACATCTTTTTCCAGGTCGCCGATGTCAATAAAACAGACCTCCCCAAGGATCATTACGATGTCGTGCTCTTCCACTCCTCTCTCCATCATTTCAAGGGAGTAGAAATCCTACTGGTAGAAAAGATCAAGAATGCCCTCAAACCTGGCGGACTTATTCTGATCAATGAGTTCGTAGGCGCCAACCGGCTTCAGTTTCCTTCTCACCAGATCGCTGCCATCAACGAAGCGCTGGATCATGTCCCGCTATCCCACAGGCGCAGGTTAAAGAGCAAGCTGATTAAAAGACGCATCACCGGCCCGGGACTGCTGCGGATGCTCATTGCTGATCCCTCGGAATGTGTAGAGTCCGAAAAGATACTTCCAGTCCTTCGCGACCATTTCCGCACACTCGAAGAAAAGCCCTACGGTGGCAGCCTGCTGATGATGCTATTTAAGGACATCGCCCACCACTTCATGCATGAAGATCCGGAAACATTCGAGATCCTCAGAAGACTCTTTCATGCAGAAGACGGATACCTACGTCGTGGCGGTAGCAGTGATTTCATTTTTGGTGTCTATGCCCGCTAGTCAACAGACTCCGATTTTATCCTGCTTTTATTCCTGATGCACGTTAGAACCAGTTATACGCGGGAGTGATGCGGGGCAGGTAGCAGGTTGAAGCTTTCTGTGTCAGACGGGGGTACATCGGAGGTACATCGGAGGTATTTGGTGCGATCTCCATAAAGTCTCTATAAGGTCTCTATAAGGTCCCTATAAGGTCTCTATAAGGTATGGCTGTAACAGGCGGGTTGGGAAGGAAAAAATACCCCCTGCAGAGCTGCCAGTGGGAGTAAAAACAAAGGTAAAAAAGACAGCGCATCTGAGAAAAAAGTTGGTTTTTTTTTGAGCAGCAACTTCCCTGGTTGGAAACTCTATACATATGCAGCCATCGTGAGAATAAGCTTGACAGAGAATCTGTCGTCCAGTCCATGGTTGCAGCTTAAATAGCGATAGCCGGATTATACACTTAGGAAGCTCACTCGCGTGTAACCTTCACGCGTTGGAAATAGCAATTCTTAGCTCGGCAGCACAGTAATTCTGAAGCTACATCGAGCGATCCCCGCCATCACGGCGTCTTTGATGGCGGGCGCCTTTTTGCGCCACTTTTGGGCGAGCAAAAGTGGCAAAACACAGATTTATTCTTTTACACCTTGACATTCATTATTATGTGTAGTTACTTTACACTAAATCTTACTGTATAGATATCACACTGCCCCTGTACCAGTCCCCCAGGCTGCACAGTCAGGCACCCAAAAGACCGAAAGGGAGAGAGTAGGCACAACACATACATTATGGACTTCAACGCACTACCCGTGTTGGCTATAGCCATTTCTATAGTCATCTGCTGGTCGCTGTTCGCGCTCCTCTGCAGCTTTGTTCAGGAGGCACTCGCCCAGATCAAAGCCGAGAGAGGCAGGTACATGAAAAAATACCTGTTCAAACAGTTCTACGATCAGCCCAATGGTGTCAACTGGGCATCCATGCTCTACATGCATGGCACCATCGATCTCCTCACCCGCGCACCTCACAAACCCACCTCCGACATCCATCCACGCCTCTTTGCCGAAACACTGATAGAAGTTGTCGGCAAAGCCCACATCACCCAGATGCGTATTGCAGCATTGGATGCAAATAATACCAGCCTGCCCTACACCAATCCCATCCTCAACAACTTCAAGGCAGCCACACTCAGTCTCAAACAAAGTGATGTCGTCAGCTTCTTTCAGCAGGCTATGGACAGCGCGGAGCTTTGTAAAACTCCCGATGGCAAACCTGACGAAGCTGCTATATACAGATGTCTTGTCGACCAGATCGAAACCTGGTATGGCCAAATGATGGAGCGCCTCTCCCTCTGGTACAAAAAGAAAACTAAGTTCAACATCTTCATGCTGGGCTCTCTCCTTGCCCTACTGCTTAATGTCGACAGCTTTGAGCTCTGGGAACATTTTTCTGACAGCCCCGCATCCCGGCAGGTGATGATGGACTACTACGAAGCCAATGCCGAAAGACTCAACAACCTTGCCCGTACCGGAGACACAACCGTAGGACACACAGCGATGCTGAAGTCCTATGCAAAGGAAATGGACAGCCTCAGTCGGGCGGCAGCACTACCCATAGGCTGGGAACATAGTGTCTTTCATAAGAATACCTGGAAAAAAGCAGCAAAGGAAAAAGGGAAGTACAAAAATACCGGAGAGGATCAGTCCATCTGGTCCCGGATCTGGTCATCAATCCTCAGGTTTTTCTGGGGTGTAGGGATCGTCCTCAGCAAGCTCCCCGGCTACCTGCTTTCAGGCTTTGCTGCCAGTGCCGGTGCGCCGTTCTGGTTCGATCTCCTTCGCCGTGCCTATTCTTCTAAAACTCCAAAAAGCTAAACCATGCAGTTCTACAACGCACATACGCACATCTTCACGATGAACAATGCGCCCCGCCGCTTTCTTGAACTCTATATGCCCCGGCTGGCCGCATCAGCAGTAGATAAAATCACTAACACCCAGCTCGGCTCCTGGATCATCCGCAATGCACTCATGCCCCTGTTTGGCGAGCAGGGCAAGCGCTATGCCACCTTCCTGAAGATCGGCAAGAGCAAAAGCCAGAACGATGTATTTCGCCACCTGATTGAAAGTTATGAAGACAGCTCTATAAGAATGGTGGCCCTCACACTCTACATGGAAAAGCTCGGGGCCGATGCTTCCATGTCGGGCTATGAAGGACAGCTGGAAGAAGTTATATCTCTCAAAAAGCGCTATCCCGAAAGGCTACTTCCATTCCTTTGTGTAGATCCGCGCTGGAAAGCTTCGGGTGAGGAGCTGAGAGATACAGTCTCCGCCTATTTCAACCGCGCATTGAAAGTAGACGCCAACAGAACCGTCTTCCCATTTGCCGGCCTTAAAATCTACCCCAGCACCGGCTTCTATGCTTTTGATGCCAAACTCAAACCCGTGATGGAATGGGCAGCAGAGAACAGCGTTCCCGTGATGACCCACTGTGCATACATGGGTGGCATCTTCAACAACGATGCAGACTTCGTAAAGGCCAGCCTCAATCCTTATGATCCTTACACAAATACCTACTACGACAAACCTTGCTACATAGGTGGCAAGGGAAAGAAGCGCGCCTACAATCAGCGCTCCTGCAGCTATTTCCTGGAGCCGCACAGCTACGAAAGCATGATCAGATACTTCAATCAGAAACGCACTCCTCTGAAAATCTGCTTTGCCCACTTCGGCAGCAACCAGCACATGATGCTGGAAGCAAAGAAGGACGAAGCAAACCCCAGCCAGCCCGGCATCTATTACGGGGTACGAAAGGAACACAACTGGTGTGCACAGATCCGGGAACTGATGACCAAATACCCGGGTGTCTACACCGATATCTCCTACTCCCTCACAGCACCAGAGACGCACCCATTCATCTTCAACGAACTGAAGAACCCAGACTATGGCGATCGCATTCTCTTCGGCACCGACTTCTTCATGACCGAACGCGAGGAGAAGGAACAAAAGACCTATACCGCATTCAAGAATAAATCTCTGAAACAGGTAACAGACCAGGTCATGGACAATGGTGTGCTTCGCGACAGGAATGCCTGGGAGAAGATCGCCATGAACAATGTGGAGTCTTACCTTCAGAGCAGGTTTTATGACCCCAAAGCAAGACAGTAAAACTCAGTTCAAAATACAAACCACATGAGCTACCAACTTCTCAAACAGGATCAGCTTTTCTACCAGCGCTTTCTGAAAGCTAATGGCTTTTATACCGGAAAGCTTGACGGCATCTGGGGGCCTAAGACCGATGCTGCCGACAAAGAGTTCTACCAGACGAGCCAGCAGATCGCCAACCAGTATGGCAGCTTCGATCCCCGAAGCGAGACAAACATCATTACGCTCACTCCAAAGGTTCAGGTGCTTGCCCGCCAGTTTCTTGGCATCTGTAAGAACCGCGGTCTTGACGTAAGGATCATCTCCGGCACCCGCACCTATGCAGAACAGGATGCGCTCTACCGCAAAGGCCGTTACGGCAACAAAGAGCCCCGTGTCACTAATGCCCGCGGTGGCAGCAGCAACCACAACTTCGGCATTGCCTGGGACGTTGGCTTGTTCCAGAACGGTAAATACCTCACAACCGTCAATCCCTATAAACAGCTCGCCACACTTGCGCTCCCTCAGCTCCCCAACCTCAAATGGGGCGGCCACTGGACCAGCTTTCCCGACTACCCACATTATGAACATCAGGTTAACGGGCACGGCATTGCACAGGTAAGGCAGCTTTTTGAGACTGGCAAAGTGTATGTGTAGCAAAATTCAGAGTTTCCTGTAGTTCAATATTCTAGCGTATTGGGCAGCTCTGCTGTTTCCGCTGTTAACAAAGTTTTTGCCGCTGCGGGAACAGGTTTTACATAGCTGCTCAGAATGCGTGCTGCAACAGCAGCCGCAACAACTAAGTTGAACTAAAAAAGGAAATCGTATGAAGAACACATTAACCAAAGCAGCTTTAGTGCTGGGTATAGCATTAATGGCCGCTCCTGGCAGTTTTGCACAGGAAAGGAAGATCAAGGTGGAACAGGAAGACTATGAACTGAAGATCAAGCAGGATGGCGACGAGTACAAGTACAAGGAAACAGACAAAAGGCGCAGGGCGACACAATTGCGTACTACCGAGAACCGCACAGAAGAGAAAATGACTACTACCTACAAACAGGGGGAGACCATGACCACTGTGAAGCCTGGTACGATGCCCAAGACTGCAGTTGTGCCAAAGACTACCGCAAAGAAATCAGTTGCTAAAAAGACAACCGCTAAAAAGCCAGTAGCAAAGAAGAAGTATGTAGCAAAGAAGAAGCCAGTGGCAAAAAAGAGGACAGTAGCAAAGAAACGCACTACTGCCTACAGGCCGCGCACTACTGCAGCGGCAAAGCCAGTGATTGTTAGAGACACTGTGTATGTAACCAGGGTAGATACTGTATTCACAGTTAATGAAATCCAGTCCTTCACCGGCCATCGCCCTGAAGGTCATATCCTCGACAACTTCACTGAGCTAAAGATTGAAAGAGAAGACGGCGAGATTAAGATCAAGAAAGAATACCCAGACGGCCGTGAGATTAAGCGTGAATTTGATAATGAAGAAGAATTCCAGAAGTATATTGAGTGGAAGAACTTTTAAGCAGTCTCTTACTTCAAAACAATAGAAAAAGCCTCCAGTCTGGAGGCTTTTTCTATTGTGCTGTTCGCCCTGAAATATTCTGGGATAAGTCTTTCCCTATAAGTATTTGGATAATATAGATTCAATACTAATTTTACGATGAACTTTATTTAAAAAACTATTTACATGAGACTACGTTCTTTCAAATTCCTGCCATTGATGGCAATGATTGTCTTCGCTGCTTGCGGAAAGTCTGACTCAGATCAAACTAATGGCCAGACTAAAAATGCAGAAAACCGAGTGATTGATATCTCAGTAGAAAACCTAGGCCTATTAACTTGTCCAGGAAGTTGCAATTTGCCTGACAAATGTAATGATCCAGAAACTGCCTGCGAAGACGAGGCCTGCTGGATACCTATTGCCTGCTGCCATCAGATTGACTCTAGTCAATTTGCCTCCATGCTGGTAAACCCAGAATCTGAGGGCACACTGATATCAAAGGAGTCTATTGAAGCTTTACTGATAGACTGTAAGAAGATTGTGGTGAGTGACTATGACTCTGATTCAACCACAGACACAGACATAGTAGTTGGAACTTCTGAACCTGACAGTAAATACGTGTACTATGACGCGGCCCTCTTCAAAGGCATTTTAGCACTCGGAGGTGACCAGTTTTACTTTTACAATGCGAGGAGAGGAGATGCGCATGACATTATCTTCAAAGTTATCTTCAACTCTGGAGACGTCGCTTACTACGATTTAAGTGAACCTCCTCCTCCTTCTGACAAGATCTAACACATATTTGAGAGAATACAAGCAGGCTGCCATAGCATTTGTATCGTTCAAGCTGTTTTGGGTGAGGTTTCCAAACTGGTTTATTAGTTGGTGTTCTAGTCCCGGGGCAGAATACGGGAAAACACGTGATTACTGCGTAGAAACACGCATTTTCATTTTTCAGGTAAAAACCCCTGAACCATTGCCAGCTGCGAGTTCCAGCGTGTTTTCGGGCAATTCCTGTGATTTTCGAGGCTCTGTAACATCAACCGCGAATTATATATTTAGGTTCATTAACCAAACTTCTAACAATGAACCAGTACTTAAAACGGATCTTTCTGCCAGGATTGATCATTGCGACATGTCTCCAATACAGTTGTAACAGCACAGGCGAGACAGAAGAAACTCAGGAAACCGCCGCTGCAGGAACTCTTGCTGCTGCGTCTGACTCCAGTAGTGCCCTTGAATGTCCAAACAACAACGACTGTGTTATCGATGTCTGTGCCGGTACAGATGCAGACTGTGACAATGAGGAGTGCCTGATGGCCGTGGCATGTTGCCATGAAATTGACAGTTTGGATTTTGTGAATCGTTCCTTATACAAACGCGGCCTAGGTACTGGTGTAGGTGTAAGTACTCTGCGGAACATATTAGATGGAGTAGGAAACAGTTGTGAATTCTCGATCGCAGTAATAGATTCGACGAATGGCGATGACAGCGGAATTTATTTGACCACAATCAGAAAGTCTCACAAGATTGTTACACGAACTCACTATTCGGTTGCTATGTTCAAGGGTATATTGTTGAGCCACGACGTAGATTCATTTTATTTCAAGAACGCCAAGCCGAAAACTGATGCGTCCGGTACGCAGGTATGTGACATTTTGATTCGCGCGGAAATAAATGGAGGAAGAGATATGTTTTATGACCTGAGCGAACCGCCTTCAAACAGTTGCGAGTAGATGCCTGCGGATTTCAATCAAGCTTTTAAGATCATTTCTATTTGTTCCGCTTTCGTTCCGATCATTTCTGGACTGCGGAATAGAAAAACGCTGCTATGGGTTTATCCCGTAGCAGCGTTAATACTTGACATAGCTATTCAACTATTCAAATTCAAGCTAGAACTACCGCATTCAGGATTGCAAAACCTGTATCTTCTTGTAGAGTTCATCCTTTTGTCTTTTATCTATAAGGAGGCCGTCATCCAGGCTAAAAAAGTGTTCTATAATTTCTTCATTGCGGCACTAGTATTCTTTGCACTCACAACATTTCCTCATCCGAATACCGAGTTCAATGAAGCCGGCGCCACCCTTTTCTCCTTCTGCTATATCATCCTCGGTATCGCCGGTCTATACTCTATCCTCAAGCAACAGCGTTTTCTCTACCTGGAGAAAAGCTGGTTCTTTTGGTTAAATACAGGGATCATTCTTTATGCATCAGGTAATTTTCTTATCTTTCTCTTCGCCGACCTGCGACACCAGGATAGGTCGATGTTCCTCAGCCTCTGGCAGATATTCTGGGTGCTGAACATCACCAAAAACATATTCCTGGCGCTGGCGCTCTACTGGTATAGAAAGGAAGATGAACCAAATAGGTAACCTGCTCATGATTGGTATTGCGGTGATGCTGCTGCTCGCTATTGGTATTGTCTTCTTCGTCATCCTCTACCAGCGAAGGGTGATCAGTCACCAGCAGGAAATAGAAAAGATCAACAAGCAAAAACAACAGGAACTGCTCCAGGCCTCCATCCAGGGCGAGGAAGTAGAACGTCAACGAATTGCCTCCGAACTGCACGACGATGTAGGCGCCACCCTTTCCAGCATCCGCCTCTTTCTACACGCAGCCGGAAAGCAAAAGGAAGACCCTGAACTTATTGACCAGTCCAATCTTCTTCTCGACGAAAGCATACAGAAGATCAGAGACATTTCCCATAAGCTGCAACCCGCCACCTTACAGCACCTGGGATTGCAGGCTTCACTGCAGGCACTCACAGAGCTGATCAGTCGCTCTGGTAACGTGCAGATGAAATACCTGAGCCCCGGCAAACTCCCCCGGCTTGATGACCAGGTTGGACTTTCAGTCTATCGTGTTGTGCAGGAACTCACAAACAACATCCTGAAGCATGCGGGCGCATCAGCCATTTTCCTTGAAGCTACGCTCAGCGGCGATGATCTGCGACTGGTACTATCTCACAACGGCGCAGGCCTTACTGAGGAGGACTATCAGCAACTGATCTACAAAAAAGGTGCGATCGGTCTTAAGAATATCGTCAACAGAATTAAGTCAATTAACGCTTCTATTCAGTTCAGCAAAGCCGAAAAGGACCTATACCAGATAGTAATTTCCACACCCGTTCAATCATAGCATACATGGCATCTATCAGCTACATTATTGCAGACGATCATAGTATTTTCCGTCAAGGCCTAAAGCTTGCACTAAGAGACGACCATCAACTGAAAAACATCGGCGAAGCCGGCAATGGTATCGAGTTACTTTCGCTCATGAAGAAGAAGGTTCCGGATGTTGTGCTGCTCGATCTGAAAATGCCGGAGATGGACGGAATGGAAACCATAAAACAGCTTAAGACTGACTACCCGGACGTAAAGGTGCTGATCCTGACTATGTATGATGATGAACATTTCATCCTGCACCTGATGGAATCAGGCGCAAGTGGCTACCTTGTAAAGAATACAGATCCCGAAGAGATTAAAAAAGCCATTCATGCTGTTTGTGAGAACGGCTATTACTTCAGCGATTTTGTGAGCAATGTCATGCTCAAGACACTGGTAAAGAAAAATGTGGCCATCCCAAAATTCAAGCAGGAAGTAAAACTCACAGACAAGGAGCGGGAAGTACTGCAACTCATCTGCCAGCAATACACCAACACAGAAATTGCCAAGAAGGTCTTCCTCAGCCACCGCACCGTCGAGGGCATCAGAAGCAGTCTTCTTGAAAAGATTGGCGTGCGTAACACAGCCGGACTTGTGCTTTATGCCGTGAAGCACAACATTTATGAGGAGGTCTGAACGCCAGCCATTTCAGCATTGCCAGCATTTACCACCAGCCTCCGGTTTGCGCAGCTTACCTTTGCCTGAATGCCAGCCATTACCCTCATCACGAAGATTAATAGTGATATCCACGTTGTCTTCGACCTCGCCCGCAGTATAGACCTCCATCAGTTGACAGCCCAACATACAAACGAACGGGCAATTGCAGGCACCACATCCGGCTTGATCGGAATGGATGAGACGGTCACCTGGGAGGCGCGGCATTTCGGTATTAAGATGCAACTCTGTTCAAAAATCACTGCCTTCAGCGCCCCGCACCATTTCCGCGACGAGCAGGTCTGGGGTCCATTCAGCTATATCTGGCACGACCATCATTTTCTCCAAAAAGGTGATCAGGTGTTAATGACGGACGATTTCCGGCTTGGTGCCCCACTCGGTCCGCTGGGACGGATAGCCGAAAAGCTGGTGCTTGAGCCATACCTCCGTCGTTTTCTCCATCACCGAAACGGGCTGCTCAAAACCATCGCTGAGTCGAACGATTGGCGACGATATACAGATTAGTAGAGCTGGTGTTTAGGACTTGCCGGGCAAACCAGCTAAGAAAATCAGGTTCATACCTGCCGCACCTGACTCACCTTGCGCAAGGTGGGTGAAAGCCGCTACCAGAGCGGAATATGGTCTTTTCAATAGACTGAAAAAGGCTCCAAAATAGCCGAAAATGAACATTATTGAATTTTGCATTTGAAAATAT